>DQYP01000056.1 GCA_011043375.1 Thermotogaceae bacterium
CTATCACCAATTCCGCATCTGAATTATTTATGGTTTCCTCAAGCTCTTTCATCTGTTTCTTCCCATATCCCATTGCTGGAAGAATCATATCGAGATGAGAGTACTTCTTGTAAGTATCAACTATTGAACCAACTGCAAACGGTCTTGGATCTATTATTTCACGTGCTCCAAATTTCACTGCCGCGAAATAACCCGCACCATATCGCATTTCGCCATGAGTCAAAGTTGGTCCATCTTCAACCACTATCACTTTTTTTCCTTCTATCATTTCATAATTATCTACGAATATTGGTGAAGCTGCATCGATTATTAAAGCATCCGGATTTAACTCTCTTATATTTTTTCTAACTTTTTCAACATTTTCAGGATCCGCGGTTTCTTCTTTGTTTATAACAATAACATCAGCGCTTAGGGCATTTACTAAACCAGGATAATATGTTCTTTCGTGACCTGGCCTGTGAGGATCAACAACGGTTATCGAAAGATCGGTTTTGTAGAAGGAAAAATCGTTGTTACCACCATCCCATAGGATGACATCTGGCCCCTCTTTTTCGGCTTCCTTCAAAATCGCTTCATAATCGACGCCTGCATAAATCACGGAACCTCTATCGATGTGAGGTTCGTATTCCTCCCTTTCTTCAATCGTGCAGTCGTATTTATCAAGATCGGAATATTCAGCAAATCTCTGAACCTTCTGTTTTACCAAGTCCCCATAAGGCATTGGATGTCTTATTGAAACAACCTTTTTGCCCAATTTTCTTAGTATATCCAATACCCTTCTGGTCGTTTGACTTTTTCCACATCCAGTTCTGACTGCTGTCACAGAAATTATGGGTTTAGATGACTTTACTTGTGTGTTCTTAGATCCCATGAGCTTAAAATCGGCACCACATGCTAACACTAAAGAAGCCCTTTCCATAACATATTGATGTGGTAAATCACTGTAAGCAAGGATGACCTCGTCTATGTTGTGTTCTTCTATGATTTTTGGAAGCTCAGATTCGGGTTTTATTGGAATACCATTTGGATAGAGTGAACCCGCAAGCTCCGCCGGATAAACTCTTCCTTCTATATCCGGTATTTGAGTCGCCGTGAAACAAACAACTTCATAATCTGGATTATCTCTAAAGTATGTGTTAAAATTGTGAAAATCCCTGCCAGCTGCTCCCATTATTATAACTTTCTTCTTACGACCCATTTTTCAAGACCTCCCTTTGATTATTTCTTTTCTTCTTCAAGTTCACGCTGCCTTTCGGCAATTATCTTCTCCTGTATTTGCTGGGGAACAGGCTCGTATCTAACGAATTTCATAGTGAAGTAACCTTTACCACTTGTTATTGAGCTCAGCTTAGATGAAAAGTCCAACATCTCAGCGAGTGGTACTTCCGCTTTAACCTTTTGAAATCCTTTACTGGCAGGTTCCATTCCAAGTGGGCGACCTCTTCGAGAACTTATTTCACCCATAACATCCCCTGCATTATCATCAGGTACGAATATCTCTACCTCCATTATCGGCTCGAGTATCACAGGATCGGCTTCCTGCATCCCCTTTCTGAATGCTTGAATTGCAGCGATCTGGAATGAAATATCGGAAGAGTCAACTTCATGATAAGAACCATCGAACAACGTTATTTTGACATCAACCACTGGATACCCTGCAAGACTTCCTTTTTTCATAGCTTCTCTTATACCTTTTTCAACTGACGGAATATAGTTCCGTGGTATAACTCCACCAACTATTTTATCAACGAATTCAAAGCCAGCACCCCTTGGAAGAGGCTCCATTTCTATTTTCACATGACCATATTGTCCGTGACCACCTGTTTGTTTCTTATGTTTGTGCTCGGCAACTGCTTTTTTCCTTATGGTTTCCCGATAAGCGATTTTAGGCTTTCCAACTTCTACATCTACTCCAAAGATTCTTTTTAGCCTTTCAACGATCACATCAAGATGCATACCTCCAACTCCAGAAATCACTGTTTCACCGGTTTCTGGGTCAAATTCCCACCTAAAAGTTGGGTCGGATTCGGCTATCCTAGACAATCCGTTGCTTATCTTGTCTATATCGGATTTCGATTTCGGATGCACGGATTTTGAGATCATGGGTTCTGGAAATTCGAATATATCTATAATCACCTTTCTATCCTTATGACAAATAGTATCCCCAACCGCACTTTCCTTCAATTTGGTTAACGCGATTATGTCACCAGGAATGGCCTTTTCAATTTCATTCTGCTTTTTGCCAACCACCGTGTATATATGTGAAATTTTTTCTGTTGTGTTGGTTCTGGTATTCACAAAACTATCACCAGTTGATAAAACTCCTGACAGGACTTTAATGTAGGAGATTTTACCAACGAAAGGATCAACAACTGCCTTGAATATTAACCCTACAAACGGTTCTTCCTCAGTTGGTTTCAATTCTACTTCTGCATCACCTTCCATGAGTTTGGCTTTCAAGGGTTCGATATCCAATATTGAAGCGCCCAACTTCGAAAGATATTCAAGAAATACATCCACCCCCATATTCTTAACAGCAGAGCCACAGAAGACAGGCACGAAATCTCCAGCGATGTAAGCTTTTTTCAAAGCGCTCAAAAGAGTATCACTGTCTATTTCCTCGCCCTCAAGATATTTTTCCATCAATTCTTCGTCCGTCTCAACTATATCTTCGATTAAGGAGGTCCTCAGTTCCTCCGCTTTACTCTTTATATCGGCTGGAATCTCTATTTCATCTTTATTTCCGGAACCATCGGTGGAATATTTGTACGCTTTGAGTTTTATTAAATCCACAATGCCACTGAAAGTTTCCCCCGCCCCGATTGGAATTGCTATGGGTGTAACCCTCTTCTCAAAGGCTTCTCTAATGGATTGAATAGAAGAGTCAAAATCTGCTCTCTCCTTGTCCATCTGATTTACAAAGAACATAGCAGGTCTTTTGTACTGCTCGGCTATTCTCCAGGTTCTTTCCGTTTGAACCTCCACACCTGCAACTGCATTGATCACCGATACCAAATTTTCGCAAACAGCAATTGAGGTTATAACATCACTTATGAAATCACCAAAGCCGGGATTGTCAATCAAAGTCAATCGATTTCCAGAATAATCAAAAGTAGCAAGAGAAGAGGTTAAGCTCGCTTTTCTTTCAATCTCGAATTCGTCGAAATCCATTGTGGAATTTCCCTGATCAACACTTCCCATTTTTTCGATAACCTTAGCGTTATAGAGCATCGCTTCAACCAACATCGTTTTCCCTGAACCGTTATGACCAACAATTGCAAAATTTTTCCTATTGGCAACGCCTCCAACTTCACCCATAAATTGCTCACCTCCGCAAGGATTTATTTCTTTTTCTTTATCACAATTCCAACTGAGATCGATGGTCCACCTCTTCTAATAGGTTCATTGACTATTTTATCTTCTACGATCATTACAGAAGAGCTGCCACCATCAAGGCACATAGCATCTATGTAACCCTTCTCCATGAGAAAATCCGCCAACTCCTCAAAAGTCAATCCTGAACTATCACTTTGATATCCATCTATGACTATGAATACCAACTTCGAAGGGGGCTTTATAGCCACAATTGTTCTCGGAGCTCTTTTTATTATTATTCCAGCATTGTATCTTTTTTTCTCCTCTTCAATATAACTTATTACTTTTCCGTTTTCAAGTATTCGGGGTCCTCCTTCAACTGCGTTTTTAACAGTAAATGGAAAGGATCCCATATTAAGATAGATTCTTGCTTCATCACCGATTTTAACATCTTTTAAATATTCAGCAAAGTTAGCCGTGATACTTATTACGAAACCATTCAAAGGTGCTTTCGAAACATATCTTTTTTCCGATATTCTATGATTTTTAACTACAAAATACAATCTATTGCCAAGAAAAGGAATCTTGTGGGCATATTCCGGTGTATAAACGACCACATTTGACTTGGATGGGTTGTTTATAGCATTGACTAAGAAAAATCTATCCTTTATTTTAACATCTACTTCACTCATAACACTGACTATGTAATAATCTCCCGAAAAAGTTTCAACAAGCGCCGGTCTTCCTTGATAGGGTACCGAAAGTACTTTACCGTTTCTTACAACTAATCCTATTGGGAACCCCATAACAGGATCAAAATAGTTTCCATTAACCCCTGCTAATGCCCTCTCTTTTTGAACCATTTCGTCCACTTTTGCGAGCTTTCCAAGTCCCTGCAAAGAAAAAGAAGGCAAGAACTCGTATTCACTGTTTTTATCTATTTCAAGGTAATTAACTTTGAGATTGAATTTTCCCAATTTTTCTTTCTTTCTGTACCACACAACACCAGGTGCCAGTTCTTTGTAATCTTCGTATTCCGACGAAAACAACCGGAAACTGAAAGTTACAGTATTACCGGCAACGATTTGACTAAAATCCACTGGTTTACCAAAATCTATCTCTAAAACCATAGCCACTCCGTCGGTGCTTATTTTCAATCCAAGCGGTACTTTAAGATCTCTTCCCAACTCAACAGGAAAAAAACGTACTTCAAAGGAGCTGGCTTTTCTCTCAGCATGGAAAAGATTTTTGATGCTACCGTTATAATCCAGAGTGAAGGACAAACTCCTTCCAGGTATGTAATCTATTTTCACTATCTTTGGAAGTTTTCCTTTTAACAGATAATAATTCCAACCTTTTTCAAAACTGTAATTCAAAAACTCACCAACAATCTTGGCGTCAAGATACACTTTACCACTTTTGGGAAATATACCATCTCTAAGTTTTTTTATAAAATTGAGGGTTATGGTATCTTCATTTATATCAAATGAGAGTACATTCTTATCATTGACTATATAACCTTTACCAGTAACTTTAGAGTAAACAATCTGAGCTCCCATTTTTCCAAAAACGCTCAGTTCTGCAAAAACTTTACCGTCAAAGATAAAAAAAGATGGTTCACGAAATCTGAGGACCAGGTCGTTGTTTATTACCACCAATTCTTGAGTAAAAATCAAACCTGTTAACAGCAAAAAAATCGCCAACAATAGCAGAGTTTTCTTCATTATTTCCCTCCTAAGTCCTCGAATCTAATTAATAAACCAATTCACCTATCAAACTGGGGACTGAAATATGTTTATCAGAAAAAGAGTAAGCCTTTTCGACCAATTCAACAGCACTTTTCAAATCACTTCTGGATGAAAAATAAACTCTAACAAGAGGATCTCCTTCCTTCACCTCATCACCAATTTTCTTTAATAATTCTATTCCAACGCTGTGATCGATCTTATCATCCTTTTTCATCCTACCTGCACCTAAAAGCATAGATGCTATCCCTATTTTTTCGGCATCGATTTTCTCTACATACCCAGAAACCTTTGATTTGACTTCATAAACATCCTTGGAAATCGGTAGAATCCTTTTTGGATTCTCTATAACTTTTGGATCTCCGCCTTGCGCTATCACGAGGTCTTCAAATTTTTTCAATACTTCCCCTGAAGATATTTTCTTTTTTATTGAATCGATGTTTTCTTCAATATCACCGACCCCAACGAAGCTCAACGCACATGCACCAAGATAAACGCACAATCTTGTGAAATCATCTGGGCCGTTGCCTTTTAAAGTTTCGATCGCCTCTAAAACTTCCAAAGAGTTTCCAACCATCCTGCCAAGTGGTTGTTCCATGGAAGTTAGAATCGCAACAGCATTCCTTTTGAATTTTTTAGCGATATCAACCATGGCTTCCGCCAAAACTTTGGCATCATCATACTTTTTCATGAAAGCGCCACTTCCAAATTTTACATCTAACAAAAGTAAATCGGAGGAAACAGCTAATTTCTTGCTCATAATACTCGATGATATAAGCGATATCTCATCGACTGTCGCAGTAACATCTCTAAGTGCGTATATTTTTTTATCGGCTGGCGCAAGATTGGCAGTTTGACTTACAATAGCTATATTATACTTTTTCACATTTCCTATAAACTCATCTAACTCAAGAGATGTTCGAAATCCTGGTATGGACTCCAATTTATCTATGGTACCACCTGTGTGTCCAAGTGATCTTCCAGACATCTTCGCTACAGGAAAACCAAAAGAAGCAATTATCGGTGCAAAAACCAGTGTTGTTTTATCACCAACACCACCCGTGGAATGTTTATCTATTTTCATTCCTTCTATCATCGACAGATCGACTTTATCACCAGAATTTAACATCGATTTTGTGAGATAGAATCTTTCTTCATTGTCCAGATGCCTAAAAAAAATCGCCATTAAAAAGGCCGACATTTGGTAATCTGGAATATCACCTTTTACAAAACCATTCACCATGAATTCTATTTCTTCCTCTGTTAATTTTTTACCGTTCCTTTTCTTCAGCAATATATCATACGTCCTCATGTTCATTTATCACCAACCCTTGAGATGAATTCTTTGGGAATATCAACCTAAAAATGGCACCCTCACCAGGTTCACCAGCAACTTCTATTCTCCCACCGTGCTTATCCATTATTAACTTTACAATGGATAATCCCAAACCTGTACCACCGAGTTTGCGTGATCTCGCCTTATCAATTCTATAGAATCTTTGAAATAGTTTCGCTTTTGCTTCCTCAGGTATACCTGGCCCAGTATCTTCGACCTCAACTATAGCTTCGTCATCTCTATTGAAAGTTCTTATGAAAACCTCTTTAGGATCATCACTTTTTTGAGATGTGTACTTCACCGCATTATCAACTATGTTCAATATTGCCTGAGTTAACCTATCGTAGTCTCCAAATATTCTTGTTTCTTCTAATTCCTTATGTATTTTCACGCCAAAAGAATGGGCGAGAGGATTGACTATCTCGTAGACCTTTTCTACAATATCAACTAAATTCACTTCCTCAAATTCGAATTTCATCTGACCTTCTTCCATTTTTTCAAGATCAAGTAAATCATTTATCAATCGAGTCAATCTACCGGATTCTTCCTCTATAATCTTTAGTGCGTTCAATGCAATTTCTTTGTCTCTCAATCCATCTTCTAAGAGCGTTTCCGACCATCCATGGATCGATGTCAGAGGGGTTCTTAATTCATGTGAAACGTTGGTTATAAATTCTTTTCTCATCTCATCGAGTTTTCTTTCTTTCGTTACATCGATCATAACTATCAAAAACATTTTTGATTTATTCCTCAAAATTGGTGAAACAATCAGATTATAATATCTTTTGTTTGGATAATAAAAGACCACCTCAGATTCCAATACTTTCTCATCTTCCATCGCTTTTTCTACCGTGGATAGAAGTTCATAACTATCGAGAAGCTCAAAAAGTTTTTTGCCCAATACCTCATTTTTTTGTTTATTCAATAAGCAGGTAGCAGTATTATTCACATAAATCACATTTTTATCCGAATCGATGGTCAATATAGGCTGAGGAATCTCATCAAGAACAGCATCTATCTTCTTTCGCGATTCTACAGCTTCTTCTGCTTCCTTCTCAAGACTCTCTATTTTTTCCTTGACACCCTCCAACAACAAAATGGGGCGCGTATCTTCAGCGTGCCCCAATAATCCAGCGATTTCTTTCATAAACCACTCGTTGTTTTTCAAACGAATGTATGCTCTAAAATAAAGTACAAGAAGAATAATAACGATGATTGCCATGAACGATAAAGCGTACACCATTTATCTTATCATTCTTCCTTTCCAGGATCTTTGAATTTATAACCTTTTCCTCTAACGGTGATGATATATTTTGGATTAGAAGGATCCTCCTCTATCTTCGTTCTAAGACGCCTAATATGTACATCGACGGTTCGTGTATCTCCATAGTAATCGTATCCCCAGAGAGTGTCGAGTAAAACATCTCTACTGTAAACTTTTCCTTCGTTTTCAGCTAAAAATCTCAATAGTTCAAACTCTAAAGGAGTGAGATTTACCAAAGAACCTCTGACTTTTACTTCATATTTCTCGAGATCAATCTCAAGATCTTTTGCAACGATTTTCTTTGGTTTTTCCTCGGTTTTGATTACACCCCTCTGCATTCTCCTGAATATGGCCTTTATTCTCGCTAAAAATTCCCTCACGCTGAACGGTTTAGTTATGTAATCATCCGCTCCTAATTCCAAACCAAGAACTCTATCAAATTCATCCCTCTTGGCTGTTAAAAATATTATTGGTTTATCCTTGTGTTTCTCATGCGATTTCAAACTTTGTGCGAGTTCGAAGCCATCCATCCCAGGGAGCATTACATCAACCACAAATAAATCAATATCCGATTCCTTGTCGGCTATTTCTAAAGCTTCCTCGGCATCATATGCCTTAAGTACATCGTAACCTTCCTTTTTCAAGTTGTAAGTTAACAATTCCACAATAGAAGGTTCATCATCAATAACTAAGATTTTCCTTTTGGGCACTTTGTCCACCCTCCTCTTGTGATTTTTATTAAAATAATGGATAAATTTTTGAAGACAAAATCTATAAAATTATTTTACCATAAATCAAACAGCAATAAACAAAAAACTACTTCATTTCTTTTAAAAGTTTGAAAGTCTCTTGCTTACCATTCGCATCAAAAACTTGAATAACTTTGAGTGATTTTCGTGAATCCAAATGATCGAGTTTATACTGGATGAAACTTTCCCTAAGACTCTCAAAGTTAACTTTAACATTTTTTAGCTTTACTTTCAATACCTCTTGTTTTTCAAGTAACTCTTTAATACTCAGAAATTTGTGGTTTTCCAATGGTGTTCCAGGTTTCGGTACGAATGGATTAACACTAATCACTATCTCATTGAATCCCATACTTGAAATTCGATCTATCATTTTTGCACTCAATTCAAGGTCTTCCTTCGTTTCCTCTGGTAATCCTATCATCAAATAGAGCTTTATCTTTTTGAATCCCAATTTCCTTGCCATCGATACTTTATCATATATTTCCTCATCACTTATATTTTTGTTTAAAAATTCTCTCATCTTTTCAGATCCCGTTTCAGGTGCGATGGTTAACATGTTTTGCCCGCTTCTTAGCAATCCCTTCAATAATTTTTCATCTATCTTATCTACACGTAACGATGAAAGCGAAAATCTTATATTCCTTCTTTCAAGATAATCCAATATTTCGTCAAATTTTGGATGATCATTCACCGCGGGAGCTACCAAACCCATTTTAAAATCACGAATGTTATCAATTTGACTCAATGTATCCTCAACTTTTTTTATAAAAGACTCCACTCTTATGGGTCTAAAATAACCATATAAGTTTCCAATCGTGCAAAACTTGCAACCCCTAAAGCAACCTCTGCCGACCTCTATCAAAAAAACATCACCAAATTCTCCAAACTTCGATAAAAAAACCGAGCCAGCTGGGTCATGAATAACATCTCTATAAATAGCTTCTTCATGGGCCATTTTATTTAAAATCGGGACAGAGATATTTTCCAATTCACTCACCTTTTTAAGCAATTTCTCTTTTTCTTTGTGTAATGATTCAGATATTTTATTGAGGAGATGACTTAGATTAACTTCTGCTTCACCATGATAAATTATATCGGCGATGTGAACAAAGAGATTGGGATTTATTGTAACCAAGGGACCACCTATCACTATTAAAGGATGTCTCTCTCCCCTTTTATGTACCAGAAGCGGTATTCTAAGTTTTTTCAAGATATCCATAAGATTGAAAAAATCTAATTCATAGGATATCGAAAACATCCAAATTTTAAACTCATCAAGAGGTCTGAGAGAATCCAGGGAGTAGAATCTGTTGAATCTTTTATCATAAAAAAAACGCTCACAAGACACACCAGGAATGCTGTTGGCTACCTCAAAAACTCTATGGAATCCCAGGTTTCCCGCTAAGGTTTTGTAAGAATTTGGATATATCAAAGCGACTTTTAAATATCCTTCGGTAGAAAACTTTTTAAGTCTTTTTTCAGAACTTGCATATTTATTTATATTTTCATATTCCTTCCAATCAAGTGTTCTTCGAGGCTTTCTCATTTATCTTCCGTACCAGATACGTTTTTGAAACTACAACCCTTTTAAACTCTCCTTTCGCTATCTTACCCACCTCATCGAATGCTTCAAAGCCAAAGACTACTAAATTATTTTTGATCTCTTTGACTTCTAAGTTTATATTCACTACCATACCTATTGGTGTTACAGAAACATGTTCCAGATGTGTCTCCACAACAACAGAAGTATGATAAGGCTCTAAGTATTCCTTTAAAAATTCAAAGCCACATTTGTGAATCATTTCTACCAATGAATGAGTTGATAGAACATTCAAACTCCTACTTTCTTCATCTTCCATCCATGCCATGTCTTCAATCGTTTTAAGGCGAAAACTTGCTGTTTTGCCACTCAAATACTCATAAGTGTTCACGCAGAATCATCCCTCTTTTTAAAATCCATCTTTGTTTTCAAAGGTTCGATCTCTGTTTTTCCAGCTGTACTGTCACTGTCTTCACTCTCTGATGGGACTTTTTCAACCAAATTTTCTTCCTCTACCAAATCAAGTTCCTTATTCAAAAACTTCTTCAATTCTTTCCCCTCGATTACCTCTTTTTCCAACAACAGATTCGCTACTTCATCCAATTGCTCCCTATGCTCTCTGAGAATGTTTTTTGCACGTTCATAACAGTCTAATACTATTTTTTTAACCTCTCTATCTATCTCAGCAGCCACTTCTTCACTGTAATTTTTCATTCGCGTTATTTCACGGCCAAGGAAGACCTCTTGTTCTTCTTTACCCCATGCAAGAGGACCTATACGTTCGCTCATTCCAAATTTACACACCATCATACGAGCGATTTCCGTAGCACGTTCAATATCGTTTTCGGCACCACTGGTTATCTCACCGAACACTATTTCTTCAGCGGCTCTGCCACCTAAAAGTCCCGTTATCCTATCGTAAAGTTCACTTTTGCTCATCAAATATTTATCCTCCAAAGGAAGCTGTAAGGTATAACCAAGTGCCCTGTAACCACGAGGAACTATCGAAATTTTATGAACTGGATCAGCATTGGGTAGAAGTGTTGAAACTATCGCATGTCCAACTTCGTGGTACGCTATCACTTTTTTCTCTTTCGAACTTATGACCCTCGATTTCCTCTCAGGACCGGCTATAACACGATCTATGGCCTCTTCAAACTCTTTCATACCTATTCTATTTCTCTTTCTTCTCGCTGCCAACAAAGCTGCTTCGTTCACAAGATTCTCGAGATCCGCACCAACGAATCCCGGGGTTCTTCGTGCTAATACCCTTATATCCACATCTTCTTCAGTCAACTTCCCTCTAAGGTGTATTTTCAAGATCTCTTCTCTACCTCTGAGATCTGGAGGATCAACAACTATTTTCTTATCAAATCTTCCAGGCCTCAATAGGGCTCTATCTAAGATGTCGGGTCTGTTAGTTGCAGCCATCATAATTATTCCTTCTTTAACGTCGAACCCATCCATTTCCACTAAGAGCTGATTGAGTGTCTGCTCCCTTTCATCGTGGCCACCACCAAGTCCAGCGCCTCTCTGACGGCCAACGGCATCGATTTCATCGATGAAAATGATAGCAGGAGCACTTTGCTTAGCTTGATTGAATAAATCTCTGACCCTTGCTGCACCAACACCCACAAACAGTTCTACAAAATCTGAACCACTCATGTGAAAAAATGGTACCCCTGCTTCTCCTGCAACGGCTCGCGCTAAAAGGGTTTTACCGGTACCCGGTGGTCCAACCAATAAGATACCTTTTGGCATTCGAGCACCCAGTTTGTTGAAAGAAGAGGGATTTTTCAAAAAATCAACGACTTCCCTCAACTCCTCGATAGCCTCATCCACACCTGCAACATCTTTGAAAGTAATTCGTTTCTCGCTAGGCTTGACAACCCTTGCTGGACTCTTTGTAAAGGTGAAAGCTTGGGAGTTTCTACCAGACAATGCCCGCATTGTGAACATCCAAAGGAATATCAAAAAAACAATGGGAATTATGGTTCCTATAACATTTATCCACCAACTCGAGGAAACACTTTTCTTTGCTTCAACCCTTATACCCTTATCGGCTATCTGTTTCACAAGGTTGGAATCGTTGATCAACCACGGAGCGTAGAGTTCGTACAGTACACCGGTTTTTGTTATGACCTTTACATTACCATTATCCTCTATGTTCACTTCCATTATTGGAGTTGGTTGTTGTTCAAGCATACTCCAAAACTGTGAAAAAGTTAATTGCTGAACAGGTTGTGAAGTTTGATATAAACCCTTTATCACAAAAAATAGGAACAAAATTATTATGAAATAAAGTGACATAACCATTAAATTTGGACGTCGTGGTCCACCACCGGAAAATCCATTGTGTCTCTTATTACTATTCTTGTCGCCGTTGAAAAACGAGACTCTATCTTTTAAACTCATAGTTATCAAAAATACCTCCTCTCATGATTCTTAACAGCAAAAATCGTTTTGTATCCTGTGTTACTTTGAAATCCTCACTTATCCTGAATCCGGATATCCACATTATTTTACCACTTGAATCTTGAAGAACTAAAACCTTATTCCTTAACCAACGTGGTATCCTCATTTCATTCAAAACCTTTTTAACCTTTTTATGCCCCTTTAAACCTATCGGTTTTATTCTATCTCCTGCTTTCCTATTTCTTATAAAAATAGGCCATTTGATTTTATCACAATCGAAGATCACCACTTCTTTGCTCAATCTCAATTTGTCAAAATCAAATTTATTCAGCACTTTGAGTTCAAGTATTGTATCAGCTTCTTCTATATTATAGATCCCTTCCCTATCTATCTTATAATTGAATCCTTTTAAAGTCAAATTGTAGTTTTTGAGAAAGAAAAGCCTATCGTAACTCTTGAAAATCCTGATCGAACTTCCAAGATTGTATTCAAAATTCTTTACTTTTTTTATTTTTATTAGCTCAATGGTTTTTGAGATCTTTTCAAAGTTCAATCCCTTGGTATCTCCTTTCAATTTCTCGAATGTCATTCTTAGTATTTCACTAATCACTACGGGATGTTCCTTGACAAGTTTACTGTAATCTAAAACTATCATGTTTTGGTCCTCGTGCAGATTTAGTATATTGAAAAGACCCTCAGAATATTCTTCGACAAATTCGGAGTACTCTTCAAGTATTTGGACAGTTCTGATGATTTTCTTGTCAATATCTTTACAGATTCTTTCCCTGATAAAAGGTAAAAAAATCAATCTCAATTTGTTTCTCTGAAAATCAATGTTGTAGTTGGTGTAATCCTCAATGTAAGGTATGGAGTTCTCCTCAACGTACTTCGTTATTTCTGATTTGTCTGTGAACATAAGAGGCCTTATAAATGGAAAGTTCTTCACTCTCATACTGGAGAGTCCATGTATTCCAGAACCCCTGAATAACATCAAGAAGAAATTCTCAATTCTATCATCTCTGTGGTGTGCCAAAGCAATCTTATCACCCTTGAGCTCCTCAAACTTCTCCAAAAAGTACCTATACCTTACAACCCTAGCGGCTTCTTCTATCGAATAATTTGGATTCAATTTCAAAAAATTTGGTACATTTCTTTTCTCGCTTATAAGTTTGACTCCCAATCTTTTCGCAAGTTCAGCAATCACATTTTTTTCCTTCCAAGAGTCGTTTCGAAGCATATGATCCATATGAACTGCAACAATGGATATTGAAAAATCCTTTTTCACCTTGCTGAGTGCATGAAGCAAAGCCATGGAATCCCTTCCACCGGAAACTGCAACTAAAACTTTTTCATTTGCTTTTATTAAATCATGTTTTCTTATAAAATAAACAAGGTTCTTTTCGAACCTTGTTGAAAAATCCAATATATCACCCTCTCAAACTTTATGGAGCCAGCGGAGGGACTCGAACCCTCAACCTACTCATTACGAATGAGTTGCTCTGCCAATTGAGCTACGCTGGCTTCTATTAATTCATCCATCGATATTTTATTATCAAAGTTTACAATAGTCAATACTTCAGTTTTAAATCGACTTGATATATGGGCTTACCTGTCTTCAAAAACGCCACTATATTTTCAAAAGTTTCAGCGATCATCCCTTTGAAACCTTCAATGGTTGATGAACCAACATGTGGCGAGAGGATTACATTCTTAAAAGTATGTATTGGATATGAAAACGGTAGGATCACTGTTCTATCAACGGTTGGATAATGATACCAAGTATCTATCGCAATCCCTCCCAGGATGTTCTCTTTTAACGCCCTATACAGAGCTTCTTCGGATATGACGGCTCCTCTACCGACGTTTATTAAATACTTCCCTTTCATCTTGGATAATACATTCCAATCAAACATACCTTCAGTTTCATCGGTTAAAGGTAGGGTAATAAAAATTACTTCACTCTCCAATATCATCTCCTCGAGATTTGTTGTAATCTTAGTTGCCAATTCAAGATCCTCACTATTGGGTGACCGCTTTTTGAAACCCACTATCTTGCAATCGAAAACCCTCAACAACTTAGCTAATTCTTTTCCTATTTTTCCAAAACCAGCGATACCACATGCCTTGTTTCTGAGACTCACCCAAAAATTATCATAGTATTTTTTCCTGGTTCCATCACCCCAAATACCTTTTGATAAGTTATTGTGAAATTCAACAACCCTTCCAAGCAGCACTAAACACAAGGTAAGGGCTCTCTCAGCAACCATTTCAGCATTTCCATGAGTGTTTGAAACAATCACAGTACCTCTTTTCTTAATCTCATCGATTGGAAGTGAGTCCACGCCAGTCCAAGGAATGAATATTATTTTCAATTTCTCAGCAATTTTCAAAGTATCGATATCAAGGCGAGTACAAACTATTCCATCTGCTTTTGAAACATAATCTTCAGGATTTTGATAATCTTTAGAACTTATAAATTCAACATCAGGAAATTTCCTTTTAAGCTTTTCAAGATAAGGATTCCAAAGCTCATCGATTTCATTCAAAAAAACTATTCGCATTCAGATTCCCCCACCCAATCATTTGTATACTTGTATGATTTCTATCCTAAAAATTCACATAACAAAGAGATACGCTATCAAAAATGATGAAGCAAAACATAATCCAGAATATATAAGAGCTCCTAAACCAAGTTTGTCGATTTCAAGTGGATTTTTCGATTTTTTCGATTTTACATACAATTGCATTACAGCTATTCCTATTGCTACAGCCCCGACTATGAATAAATAATCTGACATTTTAAAAAGATTGAATAAAGAAACGATAAGAGTTATTCCCAATGTTATCAACCATATTTTTAAAACATTAGGCATGATCAGCTTCAACAATTTCATACACTCACCTCAAACACTCTCTCTAATAACAAGTTCAACATCGAGTACGATTTTCTTTATCCTTTTTCTTCTTCCTTTTAGACGACTTATCAACATTCTCATGGCTTCAAAACCGAGTTCGTACTTTTTTATTCTTACGGTTGTCAAAGGCGGATTCACAAGCTCACTATAAAGCACATCGTCGTATCCAACTATAGAAACATCCTCGGGAATCTTGAAACCATTTTCGCGCAAGGCTTTTATTGCACCAAAGGCCATTATATCATTGTAACAAAATACACCATCAAAATCTATTCCTTTTTCTATCAATTCAAGTGTTCTTTCATAACCATCCAAAAAATCGATATCTCCTATGAATACCCTACTTTCATCAAAAGGAATATTCGAATCCTCTAAAGCTTTTTGATACCCTTCTAATCTCATCTTAGCTGGTGATTTCTCTAAGAATCCATTCAACATGACTATTTTTCTTCTACCTCTGTCTATCAAGTGTTTGGTTGCTAAATAACCTCCCTTTACCTCGTCATTGTATATCTCATCAATTTCGATATCATTGAAATGTCTACCCAATATCACAGTTGGGAAATTCATGTTTTCAAGCATTCTTATATCATCATCTTTGGTTTGAACGGGTCCCACTATCAATCCATCAACTCTTCTTCCAATCAGAATTTTGATCATATCCTTCTCAATCTTGTAATCTCGTTCTGTGTTGCAGAGTATTATTTGATATCCGTACTTACGTGCAGCAGCTTCGATGCCTTTTAATACCTCAGCATAAAATGGATTCGAGTTATCAGCTATGACAACTCCTATTATCCTACTTTTGCTCTGTTTTAAAGAGCTGGCGGTGAAGTTTTTCACATAACCGAGCTCATCAGCGATTTCAAGGATTCGTTTCTTGGTTTCCTGATTTATATCAGGTTTGTTGTTTAAAGCTCGCGAAACGGTATTAACTGACACACCTGCTATCCTTGCTATGTCTTTTATCGTAACATATTTTCTCATAGATTTCACCCCAAACTAACGTTATTAGTAGCATTCATACATTACCACAACCCCGAAATTTCTTTGTTAATTTCTTCTATCTTGTTGCCACCTTCAACGAAAACATATCTACCGATTTTATTTTCTCTCAAGATGTAAAAAGCGGGGCCTGAGCCTGTCATACATGAGAAATCTGAATCCTTGTATGCAACTATATCAGATTGATTCAAAATCGCTACCTGTTCAAACACGTTGAATAAATTTTGCTTTATTTTCTCAATATCTTTATTTTTCAAAGCGGAATATAATTCCAGAGCGTTACCTTTGTGAACAATTCTTTCAGCGTTTTCATCTATGAGTTTGTACATTTCAGGGGTTTTAAAATAAAACGGTGGAATTCTCAAATCTACGGACCAATTTTTCAACGAATTAAGTTTTTTGATCAGCTCACCTCTACCTCTCACAAGTGCTGTCCCACCAATCAAAAAGAATTTAACATCGCTACCCACATTTTCTGCTAATTCGAGAATCTCCTTGACCTCTACCTCTTTAAGTTTTGCAAGCAATAGCAACATCCCAGCAGCATCACTGCTCTCTCCACCCAAACCACATGCTTTTGGGATCCTTTTTTTCACAAAAATACGCATCCCTTTATCTAAAGAGCCGAAAACACTTTGGAATTCCTTAAATGCCCTAAAAATCGAGTTTTTCTCGTTCCATTTCAAAGAAACATCGTTGCTTTTGAATATCACATCCTTAGGATTACCATCCATTAACTCCAAATATATTGAATCGTGCAAAGATATGCATTGAAACAAAGATATTATGTTGTGAAATCCATCTTCACGTTTTTCAACCACATCGAGATAGAGATTGATCTTAGAGTAACAATAACACTTGTACACCATACTCACTTCTTCTATTTCGCTTTTTTCTTTCCGCTTTTTTTCTTCCTCCCAGTTTTTCCTTCCAACATATTGTGCATTTTCTCCAATTTCTTGCAGACCAAATAGTTAACTGTATTGCGCGGATAATTTCCACTCTTTAAGAGTTTACCGGCCTTTTTATCGGTCATTATCTCGATTGCTTCATCAACGTTACTAACTGCCCAAATATGGAATTTCTTCTCCTTGATTGCTTGCAATATTTCATCTTTCAACACCAAATTTTCGACATTTGCAGCTGGTATTATAACTCCATGTTCGCCTGTCAATCCTCTCGATTCACAGATTCTAAAGAATCCCTCTACTTTTTCTGGCACTCCACCAACGGGCTGTATTTCACCATGTTGATTCATAGAACCTGTAACCGCTATGCTCTGCTTCAGTGGAACGTCGGAAATCGCGGATATAACTGCAAGAGTTTCAGCCAAAGAGGCGCTATCACCTTCCAAATAACTGTAAACCTGTTCAAAGCTTATTGAAACGCTCAAAGATATCGGAGTCTTTTGGGCATACTTCCATCCCAAGAAATTTTCAAGTGTTAATACCGCCTTTCTGTGAATTTTACCACTTAAATCGGCTTCTCTTTGGATATCTATAACCCCCATTTTCCCAAGATAAGTCTTCGCAGTTATTTTCACGGGCATACCGAACGAGTAATCACCAAGCTCACTAACTGTTAATCCATTTATTTGGCCAATTTCTTTACCCTCGGTTTCTACCATTATGTTTCCTCTAAGGATCATTTCGTCGTATTTTTCCTGAACCAATCTGACTCTCTCTTCAGCTTTTTCAATAGCCTCTTTAATATCTTGAGCATCTACTAGCTGCTTGGATTTATTCTTTGCGACTTGATTTGCTTCTATCAATAAGCTTTCTATTTTGTTGAAATTGGTTGAAAGCTTTTGTTTATCACCCGAAAGCCTCAAACCAAATTTAACGATCTCTTTACAAGCATCTGCGGAGAAATCAAGTAAAGAATGTTTATTAACGATATTGGATATGAATCGAATATATTTCAACGTGTTCTCATCATTCAAATTCATTTCCCAGTCGAACTCAGATTTGATTTTGAACAATTTTCTGAAATCAGGATCATAGTTATACAGCATGTAATACATGAGTTCACTCCCTATAATGACCACTTTCGTATCTACCGGTATAACTTCTGGCCTGGGAGCTCTCATTGAGGACAATCCGATTCTACCTTCTATATTTTCAATTCTTGCCACTCCAGCTATCAAAGTTTTCTTAAGAGTATCCCAAACATATGGATATCTGAGAACATCAAGGGAATCCATAATCAAGAAACCACCGTTCGCTCTATGAATCGAGCCAGGAACTATAAAAGTGTAATCTGTGACCATTATTCCCATCCGTGCTATATATTCAATCTTTCCAAAGACATTAGAATAAGTTGGATGCATCTCTTCAATCACAGGGGCACCTTGAAGATGTGAGTTATCAACGAATAGATTGACTTTGTACTTTGAA
>DQYP01000300.1 GCA_011043375.1 Thermotogaceae bacterium
GTACGAAAATTAGATTACTCTTACGATAAAGAAAATAAAATACTGAAAATGAAATGGGAAGTCTTTGGAGATATAAAAGCCGATAGATTCGTGATATTCAAAGATGGTAAAAAAGTCACGAGTGTCACCGAAAAGAAATACTCGGAACGATTCGGCCCTTTCGAATCTCATCTGTATGAAATCAGACCTCTATTCTTGAATGATGTTTATGGGGTGGCTTATAAGATTGAAATAGGACCTTTCAGTGAGCCGGCTCATTTGAAGGGAAGGGTTGTTGTACCTTTCAATTTAGGAGCCGAACGAATAAAGGTTGAATTTGATGGTACCGAGATTAAGTTGAATCAAGATTACAAGTTCGATATCAAAAACGTTATTCCCGGCCATTACATTTTTCAAGTTTTGATAGACACTCAAAAAGTATTCACACAGGCTTCCACAGTAGTATCCGGAGAAAACGAGCTTTTGATCGAAATTCCATCATTACCAATGATAGGAAAAGCAACAGCAACTGTTGATATCAACACAAGGAAGATGAAGCTATCTTGGGATAAAGCAGAAAACGAATATTATAAACCTTTTTTTTACAAGGTCGAGGATTCAAAAGGCAATGTATATAAGGTAAAGGAAAATTCGATAGAACTTCCATGGGAGGTTTCCGAAACTACTTATACCATAATTCCTGTCTTCTTTGAAGGGGTGGAAGGTGAAACTTATGTGTTTCACAAACCCCCTGCACCTAACTTGAAAGTTAACCTCCCACAAAAATACAATAAGAAGATCTTAAAATTGGAATTACCTTCACAAGCAGATATCAAATATTTCATCAAAATCGACGAAGGTAAATGGATGAAATTGGAAAGCAATGAGCTGAAATTGAGTGATGGAGAACACAAATTGTTTATAAAAGCTGTGGATAGCTTGAACCAAACATGTGAAAGCAGTTATATGGTTTTCGTGGATTCTACGCCTCCACTTCCCCCTATGGACTTGAATGCAAGATATGAAGAAGGGAAACTCGAAGTTTCTTGGTTGCCCTCTATATCAGAAGATGTCAAAAAATATATTGTTCAACTGAGTGTTGATGCCTCAATAACCTATGAAGGAACAAATTTAGTTGTGTATGACTTGAAAAAACTGAAATCCATTCCTGATACATTGAAAATAAAAGTACTCGCTGAAGATTACTACGGTAATCGTTCTCAGAAATTCTTAGAGGTCAGTATTCCAAAAACTCCAGAGTTAATAGAAAAAGAAATAAAATTTTTGAACGATGGGAACGACGTGGCACTGAATTTACAGTTTTCCAAGTTCAACGGGAGAGTTCATTTATATCTTAATGGCAAAGAGATTTACATGACCGACACCAGCAAGGTCGAGATAAACTTGAAAGGACTAAATTTCAACAGAGAGTACATTTTAAGTGTACAAGTGGAAAACGATATTGGATACAGCTCTTACAGGCGATTGTTGAAATTCAAGACACCTCTACCAAAGCCCAAAATAATTGAAATAAGGCAAACAGGAGTCAACGAGGTTTTTATAAAGATAAAAGCTGAAGGTGAATATGTCGAATATCATGTGAGTGCCTCAGATTTTTCGATGATTCTTCAAAGTAGAGAAAAAGAAAAACTGATAACATTACCTCAGCCAGGTGAATATAAATTCTCTGTTAAAACCTTCAGCTACGATAATCAAAGTTTGGAATCCGATCCTACGAAATTTTATGTACTACCAGCCCAGAGTGAACTACCTAACGTAATAAACAAGAAAGTTGTCATCTCTAAAGAAGGGGGACCTTACTTAGTATCAAAAAATATCCTGATCACCAAAGAAGGGGAGCTAATATTAGGTAAAGATGTTGAGTTAGTCTTCTCAGAGAACTCCACGATTCAGGTTCACGGTAAATTACTCCTCAACAACTTGAAAATCACATTGGCTGAGGATGCCACCTGGCAGGGAATAAAAGCATACGATGACAGCTATGTTGAAATCAGAGGACTTGAATTCTCGAAACTGTCTCCATTCATAGAAGCGAGTAATGCAAACATCCTGATATTCTCCTCCAAGTTCAACGATATGAAAAATGTTGTAAAGCTTTTCAACGGATCGTTAACCATTGAAAATTCAAAATTCGAATCTGTAACTAATCCTGTGAGTGCTTTTAAATCCACTGTGAAGATCTTTTCTTCTTCATTGTTGAGATACAATTTTGCTGTTGAGCTCAAATCAGGTAATTTGGAGATTGAGAATGTTACTCTAATCGATGGGATGTGTGGTCTGGATCTCACAGATTCAAATGGAACAGCAGATAATTTGCTCTTTTCAAAAAATATAACCGGCTTGAAACTCAAGAATTCACGCTTTACTTTAAGAAAATGCACATTCGATTCGAACGTGAAAGGGATCTCATCTATAAATTCCGTGTTAACAGCAATCGATAGTTATTTTAAAAACAACCTCAGGGCTTCCGAACTTAATGTGAGCTTGACAGAGGTTTCAAAATCACAGGAGATCATATTCAACAAAACCGGTGAAGTAATAAATCCACCTGTGAGGTTCCTTTATGACAAATTTGAAAATAATAAAATCGATCTTTACGTAGCCGACGGACCATACCCAATACTTTTGAAGGCCTGTATAGGGATGAAGAAGATCTTCGATTTCAAGACATCACCTTTCTATAAAGACGCATCTGGAACTTTGCATAGGCGAAGCAGGGTTCTTTTTGACATACCGGATAAAATCAGGCTGAAACTCCTTGATAAAAACCTAATTAGTCTTCCAATCTTTAAAAATGAGATCAAGATCTTCGATAAAAACAACAAGGAATTGAACTTCGAAATTCAAAGAATCAGTGGATCTGTGAACAAGCTTCCAAGTAGGTTTAAAACGATCCTTTTGATTGATCTATCAGATAGTATCATTGATCAAAATGGAGAGAGTATAGAAGAATATGAAAGATTGATAAATGAAATCGAGAATCATTTTAGGAATGTGGAGATATACGTTTTCAATTCAAATTGGGTTAGAAAGGTAGATAAAGACTGGAAAGTTAGAAAGATGGAGATCTGGGGTTATACCCCCCTGTATGACACTATATTAACAATCCTTAACTCCCAAGTTGTGAGTAATGAACCTTACGGTATCGTGGTACTGACAGACGGTCTGGATTCAGATTGGCAAGATAAAGAAAATGGGAGTATAAACGGCGTTCAAGGACTCGTAAATATCGTATCAAAAAGGAACATACCACTCGTTATGGTTATATATGGTGAATCGAACATATTCAGGAATTCTCTTCCACATGTGAATAGAGACTTCGAAATACTAAACTCCGATAATCAGTTAAGCATACTCGATTGGAGAAGGAAAGATTTATTGAAAGAAATCGAAAAAAGTTTTGGAAATTCCTACAATTTGGAATACGAAATAACTTTGAACGATATACCAGCGAACAGCAAAATAAAATTACAGGTTCAAAAGAAATTACCGAAGTTGACCAGAATAATCAGGATTCCCTATTATCCTATAGAAACGAATAGAAATTATAAACTGGACGAAGAAAATATTTCATTAGAAGTTATAAAAGATCTTCTGAATAAGAGCACCACCGTGTTGAATTTGAATTTTTAATATCGAAAATTCACAATTCTTTTATTTGCGATTGTAAAAGTTTCAAAATATCTTAGAAATAATGCCTCTAAAGTGATTAGTGGTTTGATCCTGTTTTCTCTCAGCTTTTGAATCGCCAAGGTGTGGAAATAAGTTTGATGTTTTCTAAGTTTAATCGATATGTTTTAAAAGTTTACATTATCAGGTGTATAATTAATTTGTGATATATATAACAATCACATATATATGAATTCCAGGAGGTGCTGAATTATGAGAACAGATGTTTTAGTGATTGGTGGGGGCCCAGCTGGCACAATCGCAGCTACCACTGCTAAAAAGAACTACCCTGAAAAGAAAGTTGTCATCGTGAAGAAAGAAAAAACAACTTTGGTTCCATGTGGGATCCCTTATATCTTTGGTACACTCAAATCAATTGAGGATGATGTATTGGGAACAAAGCCAGCGGAAAACCTGGGAGTCGAATTTGTGAATGCCGAGGTTACCAGTGTGGAATTTGAAAGTAAGAAGGTTAACCTCAAATCCGGAGAATCTATCGAATATGAAAAACTCGTCTTAGCCACAGGCTCTTTACCGATTATTCCCAAAATAGAAGGAATCAATCAGGAAGGAGTCTTCACCGTAAAGAAAGATAAGGAATATATGGAAAAAGTTTTAGAATATGCTAAAAAAGCGAATAATGTTCTGATAATCGGTGGAGGATTCATAGGAGTTGAAGTATGTGATGAAATAAGAAAGATGGGGAAGAAAATAACGATCGTTGAGGCATTGGCTCATCTGTTACCAGCAGCTTATGATGAAGAATTTGGGAAAATGGTGGAAGAAAAATTATCACAAAATGGTGTTGAAGTGAAAACCGGCATCAAAGTAGAAAAGTTACTTGGAAATGGGAAAGTTACAGGAGTCCAACTCTCTGATGGTACGGTGATAGAAACGGATATGGTCGTTTTGGCAATAGGTTACAAACCTAACGTAGACTTGGTAAAAGATACGGATATCCATCTCGGATACAGTGGAGCCATATGGATCGATGAGTATATGAGAACGAGTGTAAAAGATGTTTTTGCGGTCGGAGATTGTGCTGAACATAAAGATTTCTTCACGAGGAAACCGAGTAAACTCATGCTTGCATCAACTGCTGTCTTCGATGCGAGAATAGCGGGAGCTAATCTCTACAGTCTGAAAGTTATTCGACAGAATCATGGAAACTTGGGAGTGTTTTCCACCTCCATAGAAGGACTGACTCTGGGAGCAGCAGGGATAAATTATCAAACTGCTGTTAGAGAAGGATTCAGCTGTGTGGTTGGCGAAGCCAAAACCGTCGATAGACATCCAGGGACCATACCCGATAAAAGTGAGTTATATGTGAAAATGATATTTTCAAAGGATTGTGGAATTCTGCTCGGAGCACAGATAGCTGGTGGAAAAAGTGTCGGTGAGATGATCAACATAGTTGGTCTTGCACTTCAAAAGGGTGTAACTGCCAACGACTTGGTTACTATGCAGATAGGAACCCATCCTCTTTTAACTTCAGCTCCCACAACTTATCCCTTGGTCCTCGCGGCAGAATCCGCAATGATGAAGATGAGACAATAACAATAAAGATTCTCAGCCTCGTTATAAATTGACGAGGCTGAGAGTTTTGGATAGTGTTAATTAGTAGTGATGATGATATTCAATGAAGCAAAAATAGTAGATAAATATTTTATTGAAGCCTTTGGAAAGTCTAAGAAGTAGTAGTAATTGAGGATAAAAGATCCCTCACGTTCGTTCGGGATGACATTTTTTGTTTTTGTCATTCCAATAATACTTTTCTTGTTTTTGTCGTTCTGATGATATTTTTCTTGTTTTTTTGTCATTCCGAGGAACGATAGTGACGAGGAATCTTATCCTAACAAGCAATAAGTTTTTTTATATCAATACTCTTGGCTAACAAAACCAAGATGTTGTAGGAGGGGTGTCACCTATTTAAAGAATAATAAGGTTTTTGATAGATTTCAATACTTTTAGCTAACAGAATCAACTTTTGAAGAAGGGGGATGTTCATGAAGATTGAATACATCAGAACTGATAAAGCACCAAAAGCTATTGGACCTTATTCTCAAGGTATAAAGGTTGGAGATTTTATCTTTGTATCTGGTCAGATACCTGTTGATCCCAACAGTGGAGAGCTCGTAAAAGGTGATATAAGAGAAAAAACAAAAAGGGTTCTTGAAAATTTAAAGGCCGTGCTTGAATCTGCAGGTAGCTCTTTGGAAAAGGTTGTTAAAGTCACGGTTTTCGTTAAAGACATCAATAACTTTACGGCAATCAACGAAATTTACTCAGAGTATTTTAAAGAACATAAGCCTGCAAGGTCCTTTGTAGAGGTTTCTAATTTACCCAAAATGGTGGATATAGAAATCGAGGTAATCGCAGCTACATAAAATCAATATAGTGGGTTTTTATCCTGCCAAGATTCCCAAATATATATAAGTGAAATACAACAGAAGAAGAATGATACCGCCAAGTCTACGTAATGTTTTTTTTCTCCCAGCAAGAATCGGTAAAATTGTTGCAGTGCCTATCATAAAAATATTATCTTGAGTTAAATTTCTATCCGCTTTGATTGGGTTCAAACAAGCGGAGATTCCAAGTATCAAAAGAATATTGAAAACGTTCGATCCAATTACATTTCCAACGGCTATGTCTGCTTTTTTCTTTAAAGTGGCTGTTATCCCTGCTACAAGCTCAGGAAGAGAGGTTCCAAGTGCAACAATTGTAACACCTATCAATGTCTCACTCACACCAGCTGCTTTGGCGATGAGTACCGCGTTGTCGATTACGAGCTTACCACCATATATAATGCTGATTAACCCTCCAACGGTTGCCAAAATTGAAAGAGACAAATATGAGCCTATTTTTGATTGCTGTTCAATTTCTTCTGTTCTTTCCATATCTAATAAAACTTTTCTATCCTTTTTTGCCATGCTGCAAAGATAATCTAAGAATATGATAAAAAAACACAGAAGCACTATACCATCAAACCGGCTAAGAAAACTTCCACCATCCAAGAGTAACATGCCAGCAGCCAAGGAAGTTAGTATCAAGAACGGAATTTCATATCTAAAAGTTGAGGATGATATCTTTAAAGGTTTTATAATAGAAACTGTTCCAAGTATCAATGCTATGTTTGCAATATTGGAACCAACAACGTTTCCTATGGCGATCCCTGACCCTTTCAAAGCTGCTTGAATACTTACCGCAAGTTCTGGAGCACTCGTACCGAAAGCGACAACAGTTAATCCTATGAATAATTCTGAAACCCCCAACCTCTTTGAAAGAGCTACAGCACCTTTTATTAAATAATCCGCACCTTTTATCAATAAAACCATTCCTACAATCAATGCTACGAAGTTTATTAGCAAACATCTCCCTCCTTAGGAGAGCTCTTCGTGGAACAGTTCTTCATTGATATGTTTGGTAGTTATAAGCTTCCAGAAAAATGGCAAACCACGTTTAAACAAAAGTCGTGGATTTAAATAGACCTTGTAGTATGCTTTTATAAATATCTTTTTCAATTCATTTGGAGAAAACCTTGGGTGCTTGAAAACCAAATTTGTTGCATCATAAAGTTCGTAATTTTTTGTTAGTAGTTTGTCTTTTAATCGTTCAAAAAGTCTTGTACCAGGGTAAGGAGTTAATATTGAAAATTGTACAATGCTTGCCCCAAGCTTCTTAGCAAGCTTTATAGTTTTATTTATGCTTTCAACCGTGTCTCCAAGAGCGCCGAATATAAAGCTAGCGAATAGATCTATCTTATATTTTTTGAGGATTTTGGAAACACTCAACGCGATAGAGCTTGTTAACTTCTTATTGTATTCTTTTAAGATATTATCATCTGCGCTTTCAAAACCAACAAAGAGCATCTTGCAACCAGATTTTGCCATTGCTTCTACCATATCTTCATGCCCAACTATCTCATCTGCTCTTGAGAAAGCCCACCAACTTATCTTCAATTCATTTTTCAATATTTCTTCAGACATTTTTATTACTCTATTCGGATCCATTGTGAAATTATCATCGAAGAATATCAATGATTTATAATTGAATTTGTTCACCAATAGTTTTATTTCTTCGATAACGTTTTCTACACTTCTTTTCCGCCACTTGATCCCCATAAATTGGGAAGCGGAGCAAAATTCACAGTTAAACGGGCATCCTCTCGATGTTACGAGACTTGTAGCAGGATTGCCATCAAACTTTGTTTTGTAATTTTTCAGTGGGAGCCCTTCTCTGTCTGGAAGAGGAATCGTATCAAGGTCATTTATAAATTTTCCAGGGAATATTTTTAATTCATCGTTTTTTAGGTAAGCAACTCCTGGGATTTCTGGATACATTTCTTTATTGTTTATACTTTCAACCAAGTTCAAGAAACTCTCCTCTCCTTCACCAATTACAACATAGTCAGCTATTTTGTTTCTAAGTATTTCCCTGACTTCAGCACTTGCATGTGGCCCTCCAAAAACTACAATGGTGTTTTTATTTTTAATGTAACTTGCAATTTTGTATGCTATATTTGATCTAACTGTATCCACAGATATTCCAACGAGATCATAATCTTTATAATTCTCTCTTCTGTAATCGAATTTTTCGGCATTCATATCAACTATTCGTGTTTCGTGCCCAGCTCTTTTTAACATGGAGCTCAGATAAGCGATTCCTAAAGGCGGATAAAAAGCGCCAAGTCTATAATAGTACCCTGTATTTGGTGGATTCAATAGAAGAACTTTCATGGATTTACACCCCCAAATTTTGATATTCATCAACACTGTTAATCATTATAGCATGATAGGATAAGAGATGTATAAAAAGAAATTATATAATGATACTGTTTGAAGAACGTTTAAGAAAGGTGATGGGAATGATAAGTTTCATTCGAGAAGGAGGACCAATAGTCCTAATAATAGCTATTACTTCACTAATAGGTCTTTTCCTTTTCTTCGAAAGATTCATATATGTAATGTACGTGAAAAGGAAAACAACCTCGATAGTTGAAAATTTTAAGAAACTTTTACGTCAAAGGCGAATAGGACAAATTAGACAAATTTGTAAAAATGCTTCTGATCCCGTCTCTAGTATAACAATGAAGCTTATAGATTCTAAAAGAGAAAGTGGGGATTTGAGTGGCGACACTCTTGCGTTACTAATAGAGAACGAAATGATTAGAATTCAAAGAAATTATAGGCTTATAAGTATGATAATAACAATTTCACCACTATTAGGATTACTTGGAACCGTTACAGGCATGATAAAAATATTCAACTCCATTGCTCCTATTCAAGGAGGTGGGATAGCCTATAAAGCGGAACTCGCTTCAGGAATATCCGAAGCTCTTTATACAACCGTCGCTGGGTTAGTAGTTGCAATATTACTTTCCATATTAATGAGTTTCTTATGGGAATTAACTGATAAACTTGAAGCAATAATAACTGAAGGTGTACATGATGTCGCAAATTTCTTGAGTGAATTACCAAACGAAGAAGTGAGATGATAAAATGAAACGCAGAAACGGTAGATTTCAAGAAATAGTTATAGAAGTGACACCACTCATAGATGTTATATTCCTTCTTTTACTCTTTTTCGTTTTGACAACTACCTTCATTGTTGAGGAAAATACAATAGATGTGAATTTACCTGAGGCTCAAACAGGTGTTTCAGAGACAATTGAAAATCAGAGATTAATCATAACAATAGATTCCAATGATAAAATATACTTTAACGGAAAAAGAGTGGAAATAAACAATTTGAGTTACGAAATAGAAAAGTATCTTAGTTCTCAAAAAATAAATACGGCTTACATAACTGCTGATAAAGCTGCCCATTATGGAATAGTAGTTAGAGTAATGGATATGCTGAGAGCATATAAGATTGTGGATTTGAAAATAAATGTAAAGGAGATAAAATGACAAGAATGAGGATATCTTTGTCTTTTGTTTTGTCTGTTGCAATAAACTTTTTGCTTTTTGTCTTTATTCTCCCGAACATAACCTCTTTCACTCTCTTGGACTTTAAACCTCAAACTTTAAATATCACTATAGTTTCACAAATAAGAACAATGGAAACCAAAAAAGATACCATCAACAATGCAAAGAAAATCGACAAGAGAGAAGATCAATCCATTGAAGATGAGGAGAATGATCAAATAATAAAAACGCTTAGCAAATATAGATTTTCAGGAAAAAAAGATAACCGTATTCCTTCGGAAACTGGAATTGTACCTATTTTACAGCCATATGAAAGTCATAGACAAACAAATGAAAAAAATATATTTGATGTTGGAAGATTCACCAAAGACAGAGGTGTCGAATTCATAGAGAAAAAAATGGAATTTGAGGAACTTTCACAAGAGAAGGTCATTTCTTTTGAAGAACTCGCAAAAATAGGAATTCCTAATTTTACGAATGTTTTGGAGGACCTCCAAAAAGATTATGAATTAAAATTGAAAACCGTTGATAACGATAGAGTTAAATTCCTTCAAGGAGATGTATTAGTACAGCTTGATATAGAAAAAGATGGGAAAATAACCCATATCAAGATCATCAAATCCCCAGATCCGATCTTGGCTGATATCTCCATAAGAAATATCTTGAAATTAAGACCTTCTCCAAGAAATTCGACATTGAAAGGATTAAGAGTTAGAATTGAATTTGAAAGAAAATAATGTTTGAATTAACAATAAGTTGTTGCACGGGAGGGATAAATGTTGTTCATCTTAGCGATCGATCAAGGTACATCAAGTA
Organism: Thermotogaceae bacterium; assembly: GCA_011043375.1. Taxonomy (GTDB): domain Bacteria; phylum Thermotogota; class Thermotogae; order B21-G9; family HyVt-16; genus HyVt-16. The sequence continues at coordinate 10,413 of DQYP01000300.1, forward strand.
CTCGTGCTCTGGTGATGGATGAAAATGGAGAAATAATAGCTGTTTCTCAAAGAGCTTTTAGACAAATATATCCTAAATCTGGTTGGGTTGAACACAATCCATTGGAGATAATCAAAACAGTTGATGAATGTGTGAACGAAGTGGTAGAAAAAGCAAATATAGATTTTTCGGATGTTGTTGCAATAGGTATCACAAATCAGCGTGAAACCACTGTTGTGTGGAACAAAAAGACAGGAGAACCTCTTTATAACGCCATAGTTTGGCAATGTAGAAGAACCGCTAAAAGATGCCAGGAATTGAAAAAAGCAGGGTATACTCAATTGATAAAGGAGAAAACGGGTCTTCCTATTGATCCATATTTTTCAGCGACGAAGATCGAATGGTTGTTGAAGAATGTTGATTCAGTTAGAACTGCTTTAAATAAAGGGGAATTAATCGTTGGGACGATCGATTCATTTTTGACATATTCTCTAACAAGGGAAAAAAAACATTTCACGGATGTGACCAATGCTTCGCGAACCATGATTTTCAATATAAAAGAGCTTGATTGGGATGAAGAACTTCTTGAGATTTTTGAAATACCCAAGGAAATCCTACCAGAGGTTAAGGAAAGCGTTGAATTTTTTGGGACATCAAAATACGGCCCTCCCATATATTCCATTCTTGGTGATCAACAGGCGGCTTTATTTGGACAAATGTGTTTCAATGAAGGAATGGTAAAGTCAACCTATGGTACCGGTGCTTTTGTCCTTGCGAATACCGGAGAAAAAATTGTTTCCTCTAAAAATTTAATAACTACAATTGGGTGGAAGATCGGTGGTAGAGTTAATTATGCCCTTGAAGGAAGTATATTCAATTGTGGTACGCTCGTAGAATGGGCTAAACAAATTGGTTTGATCGAAAATCCGGATCAAACCGAAAAATTAGCGCGTTCTATTAATGATGCTGAGAACGTTTATTTTGTAGGAGCTTTCACAGGACTGGGGGCACCACATTGGGATCCAGATGCGAGAGGCTTGTTTATAGGTATGACGAGAGGAACGCGTAAGGAACATTTGGTGAGAGCGATACTCGAGTCGATCGCTTATAGTATTACGGAGGTAATAGACATAATGATCGATGAATGTGATTTGGGTATTAAAGAGTTAAGAGTGGATGGAGGTGTCAGTAAAAACAATTTTGTGATGCAACTGCAAGCCGATTTGTTGAATGTTAAAGTCTCAAGACCTAAAAATATGGAATCAACCGCACTTGGGGCAGCAATTTCCGCGGGATTGAAGACAGGGATTTGGAATTTTGAGGATCTGGAGAAATTGAGAAAAGTGGATAGAGAGTTTTTACCTATCAACAATGAATCACTGATAGATAAGTATATGAAATGGAAAAAGGCGGTGGAAAGATCGAAAAATTGGCAATAATAACGCAACCATTGAATGAAAATGAATTAATGAAATTTGCAAAAAACATTGGTGATAATCTTGTAAAAGGCGATTTGGTTCTTCTAAAGGGTGATCTTGGTTCAGGCAAGACAACATTCGTTAAGGGTCTTGCCTTTTCTCTTGGTATAGACATGAAAACAGTCAGCAGCCCAACTTTTACAATATTAAATGTGTACAAAGGAAAAGTCAAGCTATACCATATGGATCTTTATAGATTGAATGATATAAATGAATTCATCGAAGCAGGTTTGGAAGAATTTCTTTCACCTGAAGATGGAATTACCGTGGTTGAATGGCCTGATATAATCAAATCGATACGGCAAAATGAGTTTTTGGAGATAATCATAGAGTTCGTTAGTATAGATTTCAGAAGATTGAAACTAATTCCAAGAGGAGAAAAATATGAGCAAAGATTTTTAAGAGGTGAAAATTGTGAAAATGTCAAGGATTGATGAATTTATAAATGAGCAAGATCAGATAAATATACCGGAAATTTTACCGGTTGTAGCTTTAAGAGAAGGTCCTGTAATGTTTCCAGGAGCTGTTTTGCCCTTTATAGCTGAAAGAAATATAACTCTCGCTGCCATAGAATACTCGCTCGATAAAACAAATAGGTTAGTTTTCTTGACATGGCAGAAAGATCCGGATATTGAAAAACCTAAAACAAAAGATTTGATTGAATTTGGAGTGATAGCACAAGTAATTCAAATATTCAAGAATTCCGATGGAAGTTTGAAAGTTTTGGTGGAGATTTTGAAAAGGGCTATTTTAAAGAACAACATAAAGAGGAAAAATTTTCTACTTTTTAAAGTAGAACCACTTGATATTAAATACAGGAAAACGAAGTATCTGAGAGCTCTAATGAGAAAAGTGAGGGAGCTCTTTGCTCAATACGTTGAAATGACTCAAACGATACCTAAGGAAGTTACAATACCACTTGAGGAAATTGATGATCCTGAACAATTTGCTGATATGATAGCCTCAGTTATACCGGGTAGGTTTGAAGAAAAGATCGGATTGCTTCAAGAATTGCACCCAAAAAACAGATTGGAGAAAATTCTTCAAATGCTTGAAAATGAATTGCAACTGTTGAAACTGGAGGAAAAGATAAATGAAAGAGTGAAAAGCAGTATAGAGAAATCGCAGAGAGAATTTTACCTTAAGGAGAAATTGCGTGCTATTCAAGAAGAATTGAGTGGGGAAAATGAGGATACGGAGTTGGCACAGCTAAGAATCAGAATAGAAAAATTGGATGCTCCAAGTTATGTAAAAGAAAAGGCGAAAAATGAATTGGAACGTTTATCAATGATGTCACCATATTCGGCGGAAGCGAACGTCATTAGAACATACCTCGATTGGGTTTTAAACCTCCCTTGGCACAAGACCACACAGGACATGCTTGATATAGATCTCGCAAAAAAGATCCTTGACGAGGATCACTATGGGCTTCAGGAAGTAAAGGAAAGGATTTTAGAATATCTCGCTGTTAGGAAAATATCGAATAATTTAAAATCACCGATTCTCTGCCTTGTTGGTCCTCCAGGTGTGGGTAAAACTTCCCTTGGTAAATCGCTTGCCAGAGCAATGAATAGAAAATTCGTTAGAATGTCTCTTGGTGGCTTGAGGGATGAAGCAGAAATACGAGGCCACCGAAGAACCTATGTTGGTGCATTACCGGGGAGAATAATTCAACTGATCAGGCAAGCTGGGAGTAAAAATCCTGTGATCCTTCTCGATGAAATAGACAAGATGGGAATAAGTTTCCAAGGTGATCCGGCTTCAGCATTGCTTGAAGTTTTAGACCCTGAACAAAACAGTAATTTTGTTGACCATTATTTGGAATTACCGTTTGATCTTTCAAATGTTATTTTTATAACCACAGCGAATGTAACTTATTCGATTCCTTCCGCACTTTTGGATAGGATGGAAGTGATAGAGATCCCTGGATATACGGATTTGGAAAAATTGATGATCGCAAGGAAATACCTAATTCCAAGGCTTCTAAAAGAACATGGACTTGAAAAGTATAAAGTATCAATCCAAGAAGCTGCTTTGATGGATTTAATATCTAAATATACCAAAGAAGCTGGAGTGAGAAATCTCTACAGAGAATTGTCAAGGCTTTTCCGAAGAGTGGCTTTAAAAATTGTAAGAGAAAACGCTAAGCTTGTTAGAATAACACCGAAAATTCTTGAAAAAATGCTCGGAACACCGAGATTTTTAGAAGATGAGAAGCTTAGAAGACCCGAAGTCGGAGTGGCAATCGGAATGGCTTGGACACCAATAGGTGGGACCATCTTGCAAATAGAGAGTGCGATTATACCCGGAAAAGGCTCACTGATACTTACAGGTCAACTGGGCGATGTTATGAAAGAATCAGCACAAATAGCTATAAGTGTTGTAAGAAGACTATGTAAAAAGTTGAATCCAGAGTTTTTCAACAAACATGATATACACATACATGTCCCAGAGGGTGCTGTCCCAAAAGATGGTCCATCTGCAGGTGTTACCATCGTCACGAGTTTACTCTCTGCGATTAAAAATGTTCCTGTTAAAAATAATCTATCCATGACGGGTGAAATAACTCTTAGAGGCAGGGTTCTTCCAGTCGGAGGTATAAGAGAAAAAGTGTTAGCAGCTCTTAGAAGTGGAATAAACGAGATAATTATCCCTTCAAAAAATAAAAAAGATTTGCAAAAAGTTCCAAAGGAAATTTTAGAGGGTGTAAAGATAAACTTAGTGAGTAACATTGAGGAAGTAATAGAAATTGCAATTGATGGAGTTGATAAAGTTGTTGATAAGGAATGTTAAACTCGTTTCAACGGTTTACAATCCAGGCACTTTTCCAAATCCAGTAAAAGTGGAAATTGCTTTTGCCGGTCGGTCGAATGTTGGCAAGTCTACTTTGCTCAATGTGCTTTTCAATAAAAAAATTGCAAAGGTTAGTTCCACACCAGGTAAGACACGCTCAATAAATTTTTATCTTGTGAACAATGAATATTATTTCGTAGATCTTCCGGGTTATGGTTATGCCAAGGTCTCCAAATCCGAAAAAAAGCGTTGGGCGGCTTTAATAGAGTATTATTTTAAAAGTAGAAAAATATCAATGTGTTTTTTGTTAATGGATATGAGGCATGAACCTCAACCTAACGATTTACAAATGGTTGAATGGATTAAAACTAATAGTATCCCGTTCACAGTAGTATTAACCAAGGCTGATAAAGTTAAGAGAAATGAAAGGAGAAAGCATATCGAGATCTTTGAAAAAGTTCTGATGAGATATGGCGAGTATAGATTGATTCTTTTCTCGAGTGTCACAAAGGAAGGTTTAGATAGCTTATTGGAATCGATTTCTGAAGCTTTGGATCTTGGTTAGTAAAAATTCATTAAAAGTTGTTATAATTATAGAAAAGAAAAATTTGTTAGTTTGCTCTTAAGATCAAATAGGAGGTGTTGGTATGAGAGTGGGATTGAAAATAGCTTTGGTTTTCATAGTAATAGCAGCTGTTTTAGGTACTATGACGTTGATAGTTCTCAGTATTAAAACCTCCGTCGACAATTCTCATAGAGAACTCAGAGCCTCATTCGAGGATGTCGAAATATCTGTTAATAATACATCGAAGATCCATAAGCTTTCGAGTGAAATCGAAGCGTTGTTTTCTGAAATTCTTGAGATACCATTTTTACGTGAGGCTAATCTTGTCGATGAAAAGAGCAACAAAATAAAGGAGGAAATATCCTCAATAAGTTCTGAATTTTCGCTTGTTTCCTCTTCAAGTGATGAGATCGAGAAACTCAGAAAGATTCTTGAAGAATTGGTTGAGTATCAGAAAAAATTTATAGAATATGAAAAGGATCTCAACAATGTTGCAGATAATATGCAATCTTACTCCTCCAAACTTTCAAACCTTCAGAAAAAAAGAGAGGAATTTTTCGAAAAAAATGAACAGAAAATTTCAAAAATCAAGCAAGCTGTAAGTGAATTATCTAAGAAATACAATGGTGTTCAATTAAGCGATGAAAATCTAAAGAAGATAGTTTCAGAAATTGAAAATATTGATTTGAACTCTCTCTCAATACCGGAGATTGAAAGCATGTTTGACTCAAAAACCTTCCAATCTTTTTCAATGCATATGGCGAGATTGAATAGGATGAAAAGTTATGTTCTTGAGATATTGGTATTCAAAAATAAAGAAACCATTAATACGAACATAAATAAACTGGAGAAAGAACACGTTGATCTGAAGAGTTTCATAGATATGAATTTGAAGATGTCAATGGGATTGACCGATCCTGTTGAGTTGAAATTTTTGGATGAAATTGTGAAGGTGTATATCTCAAAAGTCAAGAGCTTGATTGCCTTAGAGTCTGATATAGCAAAGCAACAGAGCACTTTAAATGATTTAAACAATGAAACCAAAAAAATAAATGAGGATAGAAATGAAATACTTAGTAAGATTTCTATATTAGTTACTAATGATTTGAGTAAGCTGAAATCTGAAATACATTCAAAAATCGATGATTTGATGCTGACTCAAGCAAATAAGCAAGTAGAAAGTATAGCAAATGCAAGAAAATCAACGGCAAAGGTAGAAAAATCTTTCAAGAATATTGTGAAAAGTTTGTATGTGTTTTTGATGATACTCGCCGTGGCTATACTAATTGGTGGAATATTCCTAACCCTCAATTTCACACGAATTCTTAGAAAACTTACAGAAGTTGCGCAGAGGGTTTCTGAAGGAGATTTATCCGTGAACATCGAGAAAACGAAAAGAAAAGATCAATTTGGCCAACTTCAAAATGCATTCGTTGAAATGATTAACAATTTAAAACAAATGATAGTTAACACCAGAGATACGGCCAGTTCTTTGGTATCACAGGCTGAAAATGTGAGTGCATCAATCGAAGAAAATTCTGCTTCGATGCAGGAGGTTGCTGCAAATGTTGGAAGTATAAGAGGTGCAATTGAAGATGCTTCTGAGTCTTTAAAAAGTACGTCTCAAAAGATGGAAGAATTGAGAAAAGAAAGTGCTGAAATTCAAAAAACAGCTGATGAAATAACGAATAGGTCTTTGCAATCTCAACAATTGGCTAAAGAAACCGAAAAACGACTACTTGAAAGCAATAAGGTTGTAGATGAAACCATTAAAGTGATAGAAAAAAGTGCTCAGGAGATCAATCAACTCGATCAAACGATCGGTCAGATAGAGAACTTTGTGGAAATAATCAGTTCTATAGCCGAACAAACAAACTTGTTAGCACTGAATGCTGCTATAGAAGCTGCTCGAGCTGGGGAAGCTGGAAGAGGTTTTGCAGTAGTAGCAGATGAAATAAGAAAATTGGCGGAAGAATCCAATAAGGCTGCTGAGAATATCTCAAATCTTTTGAAGAACATTATCGAGCGAACAAAAGAAGTTACAAAAGTTGTTAATGATGGAATAGCCAGAGTTGCGGAAGTAACAGAAATATCCGAACAGAGTGTCGACAATGTTGAGAAACTCGTCGATACTTTTGAAAACTTTGCAAAGCTTGTGAGTGAGTTTATAACTTACATTGAACAGCAAAATAAGAGTATAGAAGAGGTGAGTGAAACATCCATAAAAATTACCGAGGAATTTGAAAATACATATTCATTGATTGATTCCGTGAACACAAGTGTGGCTGAAAGTTCTAAAGCGATGGAGGAGCTAGCGAAGATAGCAACGGAATTAACAGCAGTCTCTGACAAACTGAATGGAATAATCAAGAAATTTATAATTTGATGATCAAATAAGGAGGTTTACCAATGGTTGTGTACTTTAAAGAGCAGGGAGAAAAAAACACAAGAAAAGTTTTAGAACTCTGTATCAAAAGAGCTCAGGAAATTTCTTTGGGAAAATTGGTAATCTCTTCAACTCGAGGAAAAAGTGCTGAATTGGCCCTTCAAATGGTAGAAAGCACAGGTATCGAATTGATAATTGTTACACACTCCGTTGGGTTTAAAGAAGCTGATAAAGATGAATTCGATCCATTGGTGAGAAGAAAATTGAAAAAGAAAGGTCATAAAGTATTAACCGCGACTCATTTGTTTGCTGGAGTTGACAGGGCTCTCAGAAAAAAATTCGGTGGAATTTATCCAAACGATATAGTGGCTACAGCTCTGAAAATGTTTAGTCCTGGAACGAAAGTTGCATTCGAAATAGCAATGATGGCAGCTGATGCAGGTTTGATCAGCACAAAGGAATGGGTAATTGCGGCTGGAGGAACGGAAAAAGGTCTTGACACAGCGTTTGTTATAAGACCGGCTCATTCGAGCAATTTTTGGGACTTGGAATTTGGTGAGTTAATCTGTATACCGTCAAGATTCGCAGGTGAGGAGTGATGAGAAGAAGAGTGATAATAATAGTACTTGATAGCCTTGGA
>DQYP01000039.1 GCA_011043375.1 Thermotogaceae bacterium
ATATTGAAATTCGAAAAAGACTTGTCTGATTTAACTGTAAGGAGAGAGTTAGAAACAAAAAATCTTAGTGGAATGCAAAAAGATTTGGAAAATCTTCAAGACGAGGTTGAAGATATTCAGAAAAAAATCGATGAAATGGTGGCAAAAAACAACGGTTTAAATAAAGAATTGAATGATACGAGAACAAAATTGAAATCACTCTCTGAAGAAACCAGAAAACTTAAGGATTTGGAAAAAGAGCGAAGTAAAGTTTCCAAAAAATTGGAGACTTTGAAGGAAGGTTATGAATTCTATTTGAAAAGCAAATCAAAAGTGGATGAAATTCCCAAAATAGAAAAGAGAATCATAGATATCAAAGAGCGCATTGAAATCTACGAGTTAGAAATGCAAAGGCTTGAAAAAGAAACCTCAGAACAGGACATAGATGAATTGGAAAATGAATTGTCAAAAATAGAAGAGGAAGTAGATAACTTGGACAAAGAGTTGAGAGAAACCATGGATAAAATTTCAGGTTTGAACGAGAAGAAAAAAAATCTTCAAAATGATTTAGAGAAAAGAGAAGAATTGCTGAAGAAACTTGAAAATGCAGTCAAAGAGAAAAACATACTGAACGGAAAATTCGAACTACTCAATAAATATAGGAACAATATAAAGGAAATGGGAAATTTTGTTGTTAAGGAGATAACCAAAAGTGTCGGAAAACTTGCAACAGAATATTACAGAAGATTAACCGGTAAATCTGAGAAGATTGTATGGTTATCTGAAAATTCCTATGAGGTTTACTTAGTAAATGATCGGAACAGAAGGGCTTATAGGATGTTATCAGGAGGAGAACAGATGAGCATTGCTATCGCCTTAAGATTAGCACTTGCGAAACTGTATTCGAATACGAGATTGTTGATATTGGATGAACCTACCTCCAATCTTGATCATGAGAAAAAGGAAGCCTTAGCCAATGCAATGAACGTTATGGTAAATGATTTAGATCAAGTTTTCATAGTAACTCACGATGAGCTATTCGCAGAAATGTCTCAGAATATCATCGACATTAAAGGTTAATCACGAAATTTTGAACATTTTTTCGAGATAATTGTCAAAATAGTGGGTTATGGGGTCAAGGAGTTTTAAGAAATATTCTGATTCTTTTCATGCCTTTTGAATCTTGCACTGTATGCTCTTTCCTAATCCATCGAGAATTCAAGAAGGTGAATTATATGGCTCTCGCAGTTTATAAAGAGACCGAAAGCATTTCAAAAGGACTCTTGAATTTTCTATCTGAAAAAGCGCCCCCCAATTTCAAATTGAAACAACTCAACAATCTTGAAAAATCCACCACGATTCCTGAGGATATCGTAGTACTTGATCCCGAAAACATGAAAGAAAGTGACTATAAAACTCTTCGGACCAGTGGGAAAATAATAAATCTTTGGAGTGTAAAAAAACTGAAAAATTTTCTGATAAACCCTGAAAATGAAATCCCTTCTCTCAATCTAAAAAAAACCGTGGATATCGTATATGCGAGTGATTTAGAACCAACCAGGGTTATCGAAGAAGGCGTAATAAATCTGCTGAATGCAAAGGATCATGGATATGTGGTATATCTTGACAAAAATGAAAAAATGGCAACAACTAATAAGCTTCTCTTGATCAACAATTTCATAAGTTTACTCACCAAAAGATTTCCACAGATGAAGCAGCTCGACAAGATATCCAGAACCATCATGATGGCTAAATTTTTTATGGACAATTTTCCTAATAGCCAGGTTGATATCTTAGAAAAGTTGGGGAAAATATGTGCGGAATTGGCACTTTTGAGGTATAAAGTTCAAACGGGTGAGATAACTCTGGGAACTGATGGTGAAACCTCTCTTTCCGAAATAACGGTCGAATTGGAGAGGATACATGAATATCTCGATAGAATCTTTGAGGATCTCTTCGATAATATGTTCTTTACATTCATGAGTCAATTTGTTTCTTCTCCTCAATTAGAAAGTAATTTGGTAGGAGATTTTCTGAAATTCTTCACATCGATGAGTTCCAAAGTGGATGCTGCAAGCAAAAACTTTAGGATCCTAAAAACCGGAAAATACAATTTGAAGAAGCTGATAAAACAGCTCCAGGTATCACATAAAGAAAAAAAAGAAACGATGAAAAATTATAGATCTCTGTACAAAAAAAATCTCAGAATTTTTAAAATACATCCTTCAACCATCAATAGATCGCTAATCGATGAGTTTGCTGGCCTGGTGATATTTCTGGAAGGACTTAGAAAAACTATAGAGAGCCAATTAGAGCTCATGAATGTATTCAGTAATGTTCCAAAGATAGTTTGGGGAATTGGAGAGCTATCCGAACTGATATTTGTGGATCTCAAGTTCTTAATTTCAAAATTGAGAAAACTCTATCAAGCATCTCCAACCTTTGTTCAAGTCCGTGGTGACATAGTTCTAAACAAATTCGATGGTCCAGGGGGGTTGATAGAAAAATGGGGAACAGCAGTCAAAGTATTTAGAGAATACAATCAGCGATATAGTGGTGAAAATATCAAGGATATATTGACTTCGATTTCAAGAATATTGGGTGCTTTTCACCAAAACATCTTAGAGACACTCCAGTATTTTCAAAGAGATATAACGATCATGAACATAACGGAATACACTATACAAACGAGTGATCTGATTTTGAGAATTTCATCGCAGAAAATCGATATATCTCAACAAGAAATGAGAAGACTTCACAAAGAACTAACGTTACACATAATTATGATTTTTAAAAAGCTAATGATTCTCATATCGGAGAACCGAGAAATAAGTAAACAAAAAAATGCAAGGATTTTAGCCGCATGGGAATACATAAAGGAAAAGGTAAAAGTGGGGTCAAAAGAAGAACGAAGAAAAAAGTTTGTCAAAACATTTGAAATAATCACCATACTGTTTCTCATAGCTATTTTAATGTATCTGACAACAGGAGATTTTTGGATCCCCAAATTCAAAGAATTTCTTATGAACTTACTCAGTTATCTGAGATGACCATAATTGTGAATTTTTTCTCTTTTTGATATAATCAATTTGAACAAAACTCTTATCGAAGGGGGTATTGAGCGTGGAAAAACTGACAATAAAGGATGTCGATCTCAAAGGAAAGCGAGTCTTGATGAGAGTCGATTTCAATGTTCCGCTCAACAAAGAAACAGGTGAAGTTGCCGACGACACCAGAATAAAAGCCGCATTGCCAACCATAAAATACGCAGTGGATCAGGGAGCCAAGGTCATTCTCATGTCACATCTTGGAAGACCAAAAGGTGAAAAAAAACCAGAATACAGCTTAAAACCAGTTTCTAAAAGATTGTCTGAACTTCTTGGAATCGAAGTAAAAATGGCACCTGATCTTGTAGGACCAGAAGTGAAAAAAATGGTTGATGAATTGAAAGATGGTGAAGTTTTGTTGCTTGAGAATACAAGGTTTCACCCTGGAGAAACGAAAAACGATCCTGAACTTGCGAAAGAACTCGCAACATATGCAGATATACACGTGAACGATGCCTTTGGTACGGCTCACAGGGCTCATGCTTCGAACGTTGGAGTGGCTCAATATCTTCCAAGTGTTGCTGGATTTCTAATGGAAAAGGAGATCTCTGCACTTGGGAAGGTTGTTGAAAATCCTGAAAAACCTTTTGCGGTTGTCATGGGAGGAGCAAAAGTATCGGATAAAATTGGAGTTATAGAGAACCTTCTTGAAAAAGCAGATGTTTTCTTGATTGGTGGAGCGATGATGTTCACTTTTTGGAAGGCTCTTGGTTACAAAACAGGGAACTCACTCGTTGAGGAAGACAAATTGGATTTAGCAAAGCAGCTTCTCGAGAAGGCAAAGGACAAAGGTATTGACTTCGTTGTTCCAACCGATGCAGTAATAGCTCAGGAGATGAAAGCTGGTGTTGAAAAGAAGATCGTGAGTATGGAAGAAGGGGTACCGGAAGGTTGGATGGGTTTAGATATAGGCCCAAAAACTATAGAACTCTTCAAAGATAAGCTTAAAAATGCGAGAACGGTTGTCTGGAATGGGCCAATGGGTGTGTTCGAGATAGACGATTTTGCAAAGGGAACGGAGGAAGTGGCAAAATATCTGGCTCAATTGGATGCTATGGTTGTCATCGGTGGAGGAGATAGTGCAGCTGCTATAAATAAATTCGGATTGCAAAATGAGGTTACCCATGTATCGACAGGTGGTGGAGCATCCTTAGAATTCTTAGAAGGTAAAGAACTGCCAGGTGTAAAATCCATTGCAGACAAAGGCAAAAAAAAAAGGAGACTCTTGATAGCTGGTAATTGGAAAATGAACAAGACCAATTCCGAAGCGGAAAGTTTTGTGAGAAGAATCGTCCAATTGATTGGGGGATCGGATGAACATATCGAAGTTGCTATGTGTCCAGCATTTACAGCTCTCTCTACAGTGGTAGAACTCACCAGAGGAACGCAAATATCAGTTGGAGCACAGAACATGTATCCGGAAGACTCTGGTGCTTTCACCGGTGAAATATCACCCATCATGCTCAAGGATATAGGAGTTGATTATGTAATAATAGGACATTCAGAAAGAAGAAAATACTTCAAAGAAGACGATGAATTCATCAATAAGAAACTGAAGGTAGCGTTAAAACATGATCTAACCCCTATACTGTGTGTTGGTGAGGTATTGGAAGAAAGGGAAAAGAGTTTGACTTTCTGCGTCTTGGAGAATCAATTGAGAAGGGATCTCGATGGAATAAGTGAAGACGATGTAGAGAAAATCGTGATAGCATATGAACCAGTTTGGGCAATAGGTACAGGAAGAGTCGCTACACCAGCTCAAGCACAAGAAGCGATAAAATTCATAAGGGATCTTTTGGCAAAGATGTATTCAAGGGAAGTTGCAGAGAAAGTCCGGATACTCTACGGTGGTAGTATAAAACCCAACAACTTTCTTGGAATAATCATTCAACCAGATATAGATGGTGGATTGGTAGGTGGAGCGAGTTTAAAGGAATCATTCGCAGAACTTGTTGAAATAGCAAGAAAGGTTGTTTGATCACTTCCATCAATTTGAATTTCAAAAAAGGCAGATCAGACGGTCTGCCTTTTTTGTTGTTCTATTGGTTCTTTAACTGTGAGAAGTATCAACCACCCAGCTATGAAAAAACCAAGTAGAGAGAAAACTCCATTTCTTGGAGAAGAGGTGAACTGTGATACCAAACCGAATATAAACGGACCAAATATAGTCGCAAATTTTTCAGAGATACTGAAAAAAGAGTAAAACTCCGCCGATTTCTCCTTGGGAATCAACGTGGCGTATAACGATCTGCTGAGAGCTTGGATCCCACCTTGTCCGATTGCAACCATGACTGCGAGTATCCAAAATTCCAAAGCGTTGTCCATAAAATAAGCCCAAACAGTTATAAAGCAGTATAATGCTATTGTCACATATATGGTCCTCTTCGTTGTTGACTTTGTTGCAATCTTTCCAAATATCATTGAAAACGGGAAAGCAACGAACTGCACAAGAAGTATAGCTCCCATTAGATGAATAGTTCCTATACCTATTTCACGGCCATATATGGCAGCCATTTTTATTATCGTTCCAACACCATCTATGTATAACCAAAAGGCGAGTAAAAATTTAAACAGTTCTTTGTATTTCCTGACCTCAGAAAAAGTTTTTTTCAATCTTTTGAATGGCAAAGAAAAATAATCACCAACGCCCAGTTTTTCAATAGGATTTTTCTCTTCTTTTATGTTCTTAAAAAACGGTATGGAAAAAACAAACCACCAAATTCCAACGGTTATAAAAGATACCCTCGTTGCTGTTGTAGAATTTGGTAACATGAAAAACTTTGGAAATTGTATCATCAATATATTCAAAACTAAAAGTAATCCTCCTCCAAGGTAACCCATGGCAAAACCCAGGGAGGAGACCCAAGCCAACTCTTTTCGTGGAGCTATATGTGGTAAAAATGAATCGTAGAAAACCAAACTCGCAGAAAAACCTATGTTGGCGATCACATATATGATGGAGCACAATAACCAATCACCAGTTTGTACGAAATACAAAAGGGCAGTAAAAGAAGAACCGAGTAATATGAAAAAACTCATAAATTTCTTCTTAGAAGAGGTGTAATCCGCTAAAGCACCAAGTAAAGGAACAATAATGGCGGTGATCAACATTGCGATTGACTGTGTGTATCCCCAATAGCTCACTGCTAATCCTTCTCTCAAATTTTTCGCCGCTACGTCGTTGTAATATATTGGTAATACAACTGCCATTATGGTGGTTGCAAAGGCAGAATTTGCCCAGTCATACATTACCCAAGACCAAATAATTTTATTTTTCTTTCGTTCTTTCACAACCGATACCCCCTATCCCTCTTATGAATGAAGTTTCAATATTATTACCGATTTCTGGTGGTGTCATTTTCAGAAGCTTTGTATGGAATTGGAATGTACTGAACCGATGGTCTTCTTTGTCCTGTTTGCTTGTACAAATCCATGAGCTTGTAAACTTCTTCAGGCATGTTCGTATTGACCTTTAATCCCAATTCCTTCAGTTTTTCGTAATCAAGTGGATAATCGTGAGTCCAATAACCATTGCAGAGTTTATCTGCGACTTCTTTTGCCTTCGAATCTTCCAGCTTATCTTTTAAAAGATCATGAATGAATTCCTTTACCTGTCTTATCGCCTTTTCAGAAATATCAGCAAGAATCAGAGTTTGATCATCAATCTCGTTTATATCCTTTTTTTCAAGTATCTTGAGTATGGAAGGAGCCGGAAAATTACCTATTTGTGGATCCAATGGCCCTAACACAGCGTTCTCATCCATCACAATCTCATCAGCAGCCAAAGCTATCAATGTGCCACCGGACATAGCATAGTGTGGAACAAAAACTGTGACTTTTCCCTTGTGTTTTTTCAAAGCCTGCGCTATTTGTTCCGCTGCCAAGACTAATCCACCAGGTGTATGAATAACCATATCTATTGGCATGTTTTCTGGTGTCAATTTTATCGCCCTCAAAATCTCTTCTGAATCTTCGATATCTATAAATTTTCTCATTGCAAACCCAAAAAAACTCATGGATTCCATTCTATGTATGAGTGTTATAACTCTGCTCTTTCTTTTTCTTTCAATGCTTCTGATTAATGAATCTCTCGCAGATTGAAGCAAGTTATTTTTGAAAAAAGGTATGAATAAAGACAATATGATCAACATCCAAAAAATCTGGAATATGACGCTACTGACGTTTAACATCTGTCTCTTTCCTCCCTAATTCAAACTTTTTATATCCATCTTCAAAAGCTTCATTGCACTTTCTTTATCAACCAGTGATATAACCCCGATCGGCGCAAAAATATACATGGAATCGTACATCAACTTGATATTTTCCTTCGGTAAAAGTTTATTTGGAAACTTAACTGATAGTGTCTTTATTTGTTTCAAAACTTCTCCGTTGTATTTGGAGCGTGAAAGTACTCCACCGGTACCGAAAATATATTTTACAGCTGTCAGATCTTTTCCTTCAGCAACATCCATCCTACCACTGGGACCATATATATATCTCTTGCTTCCCGCATGCCTTAAAATAGCGTTTGACAAGCAATACTTTGCAAGCTCAACAATGAACTTCTCAATCTTTTCGTTTTCAGGGTAAGGTGATATTTTCTTGAGAAGAACATCAGGATTCTCAAATTTGGATTTGAGTTCATCCTCCATATAAGAGGCGACTATTTTTGAGTTAATGAAAACCCCTAAATCTCCTTCAACAGTTCTTTTAGACCTTGGTTCAGGTGATATCAATATTTTCTGTATCTCGAAGCTCCCATCCGTTACCGAATCAACATCCGTCGTTGCTCCACCAATATCAACGGTCATCACATCTCCAAATATCTCCGAGAGTAGTTCAGTAGTTATCATAACGGCGGCAGGTGTTGGTATTATCTTGCCATCGACAAGCCCATCGAGTTTTTCCATTCCAGGTCCCTTTATTATATGTTTTGAAAAAACGCTTTGAATTACTTTGCGGGCGGGGTCAACGTTTAAAACATCAACCTTTGGATAGACGTTTTCCGTTATTATAACCTCTTTTCCGGCTTCTTCGAGAGTTTTCTTTACCTTCGTCGCAGCCGCCTTATTACCGGCAAAAACAATGGGAGAATTCACGGAGGATTGTGCGAATACCTTTGCATTGTGTATCACTGTTTCACTTTCACCGTAATCTACCCCACCTGCAAGTATAACTATGTTAGGATTTATTTTCTCAATCTCTTTTATGTCATCTTCCTTGATCCTTCCTGCTGTCACAAACTTCAAAACAGCTCCAGCACCAAGCGCGGCTTCTTTGGCTGCTCTAACCGTCATATCGTACACAAGACCATGAACTGTCATTTTTAAGCCACCAGCCGCACTACTGGTAGCATAGAATTTATTCCAATCGAGATTTTTATCTTTCAATTTCTTTTTTATCTCTCTGAGCGCTTTTTCCAAACCGATGGTTACATCCCCAAGATTTATGGTAGTATAATGTTCAGCTTGAGCTACCAGTTTTGGTGAATCTCCAATACCAACGAAAGCACTCACAATAGTTGTTGTGCTACCTATTTCAGCTGTTATTAAATCCACTTTCATAGATCATCTCTCCAAAAACTCTCTTACTATTTTATTCACCATTTTCCCATCGGCTCTTCCTCTCAATTTTGGCATTAAAACACTCATGACTTTTCCAAGATCCTTTGGACCGCTTGCTCCAACAGACTCAATGGCCTCTATTGCTAAACTGCGTATTTCGTCGATACTCAATTGTTGAGGTAAGAATTCTTCCAGAACTTTCAATTCTTTTCTCTCTTCGTCTGCGAGATCTTTTCTTTGGGCTTTTTCATACATCTCTATGGCTTCTTTTCTTCTTTTAACTTCCCTAAGTACAACTTCCGTAAACTCCTCTTCAGTTAATTGTTCCCCTTTTTCAATTTCCTCATTTTTAACATTGCTAATCAATAACCTTAAAGTCCTCACTCTCACCTCATCTGAGGATTTCATGGCTTCTTTCAATTTATTCCTGAGCTCCTCTATGGTCATTGATTTTCCCTCCTCCCACTTTTTTAGGTCTTACAATCAAATAGATTCCCATTCCAATCAAAGCTATACCCCAAATTATGGGATATTCGATACCGATAGCTATCACGTACAGAAAGGAAGACAAGATTATCAAATAAAAAAGGGAAGACTTGAATTCCTTTTTCTCATAAATCTTTTGAAGCGATATTCCAAGTCCAGGTATAACCACGAAAGCAGGCCAAAAAAACTTCATCAGCCACCAACCGAACAGCTCAGAGATCATGAACAATATTCCAAATCCTACAAAAATCGTTCCTGGCCCAATCTCGCTACCCTTTCTTCTCAAAATCCCTTGAAAGACAAAAGAAACCCCAACACCTATTAAAAAAATTGGCCATAGCTTGATTCCGGATATGTAATAGAAAAATACTATCGCACCTATTGAAGCAACGATCGTTCCAATCCAGAGTCTGAATATTTTCTTCAAAGAAAAACCCTTTATTACTTCTGCCACTCCAAGTATCATGATAAAAGCACTCCATGTCCAACTCCATCCACCTGGAATGAGTTTAGAAAATATTATCCACGTTCCCAAAAATATTAATATGATTCCGAAAAGAAATTTACTCATTGTTCACCTCATCAGGTTCCCGATTGCCAAACAAGTATTAAAGCCAAGGTTCCTAAACTCACTCCAGCGATTCCAGCAATTACAGAATACCATATACCTCTTTTCAGTGTTTCTATCTCCTTTTTCAGGTTCTGATTCTCCAAGTTCAAATTTTTATTTTCTATCTTTATATTCTTCACATCAGATGCCACTAAGGTCATTGAATCGTTCGTTGAAACAATAATTCGTTTCATGTTTGAAAGTTCATCGTTCATCTCAGCCATCTTTTCATTCAAATCTGATATCATCCTTGTTTTGGCGATCGTTCCTTCTATTTTAATGTTTTGTTGCTTCATATCAGTTTTTATCTCTTGAATGAAATTCTCTAAATTCGTTATTGAAGCTTCAACAGTCACTTTCAACCCAGATAAGCCCTCCAAATCCTCCTTTAAGGTTTCAAAAGAAATCATCTTGCTATTTATTTTTTCGATCTCCTTGAAAACATAACTCATATCGTCGTTTAGCTTGTTTATCATGGTAGCCACTTTCGACAAGTTTTTTTCGTTCGCTGTAAGTCTGATATTTTGCTCTTCCACCCGGGCTACATAGCTATTGATAGACTTGTTAACGGCATCAACGAATGAATTATACCCCTTAACGTACTCTAAATTTGATTCCAAAGTATCTATTTGAGCGGATAGCTCTGTTTTAAGATTTTCAATCCTTTTCATCAATTCTTGTAGATCTATTTTCGAAAGCTGACTCTCAATTCTTTTCACCCTTTGATCGATCTCTTTCAAGTCATTCGGCAGTTTTTGAAGGGAAAACATCTGCTGTGTTATCTTAGATATTGCCTCTATTGAGACTTTATCCAGGAGTCTGGACAAAGCTGCAGCCAAATCATAACGCGTGACAAGCAGACTACCATTGAAATAACCTTTATCATCTACTTTCATTATTCCAGCCTCAATTACTTTGATCACATGATCGTATATGTCAGACGAGGGTTTCACATCCTTAATCTCAACGGCTATTACGGATATTGAAAGAACTATAATTAGCCATAAAATAATTTTTATTCTCATTTATACGTTCACACCCCTTTATTTTACTTTTTCGAGAATGACGTTCAGATACCTCTTTTCAACATTAAATCTCAGATCCAAATTCAATCTTTGTGAAAGGAAACCATTCTTTTTATATGAAACTTCATAGATATCCGGTTTCAAAGCAAAATCAATGGGAGTTTCACCTATGAAGATCCCATTCACGTAAACATTCCATTTGTCCGGGATACTTGTGAAATGTACATTTACCATTCTATCAACGGTTTCATAAATAGATTTGTATTCTCCATCTTTTATCTCAATTTCCACATCTTTTTCCACATCATCATTCAAAACTAATCTCAGAATACCTTTCCCTGCTGGTACTTTTTTCATGAACAATGGGCTACTTCCAAGTTTCTGCCCCAACCAATAAACCTTCACATTTTGAGGTAAAGTTACCACATTCAGATATCCTTCACCTCTCATATCAACAGTTAATTTCTCTATTTTTCCACCTTCCAATATTACATATCTAATCTTATCTGTATACTTTGGATTAACAAAGACCAACTTATATGCCCCTTCAAGTGGATTAACAATTGTCGGCAATTCGATCAATTCTCCATTGAACTTAACGAAAGTATCCTTTTGCTTAGCGTCAAGAATCAACGTGGAAATTCTTTTAAGATCTACGAAAATCTTTTTATTACTGACTATTGTGGTTTCTTTTATCCACTCTAAATCATCTTTCTTCAATCTGAATGAATGCTTTCCATAATTTACACTAATTGACAAAGGAGTAAATCCCATAAATTTCTCATCTAAAAACATCATTGCCCCCGTTGGAGAACTTTCAAAAGTCAATATGAAGGATTTTTTTCTGAGAGAGTAGTTGTAGGAGTTTCTCCCTTTTTTCAAAGATATCTTATCATTCAAGATATTGAACCCAGTTGCTTCAATCGTTATATCGTGTTCCCCCACATTCAAATTTTCAACGTTAAAAGGTGAGAAACCCTTAAAATCTTTATCTATGAAGATCTTAGCGTCTAACGGTGTACCAGAAATTGAGAGGCAAGCAGCAGGTTCGAGTTCCACAAAAATCCTTTTTGGCTCTTGTGAAACTTCCATCTCGAGTTTTTTCGATAGATATCCATCAAGTTCGAATTCAAAGGTATACTTTCCAGGAGTAACTGAAGTACTCAACGGAGTGATCCCTAAGAATTCCCCATTCATTGACACTTTCACATTTTTAGGTTCACTCGCAATTTGAATCGTTCCGAATTTTATTAAACTCTGATGCAACTCGATGAGCTTAAAAGGTTCAAGGATCACCTGTCTCTTCACTGGTAAATATCCATCAAGTTCTATCCTTATATCATACTTTCCTTCCGGCAATTTGATTTTGAGAGGGCTTATGCCATACAAATCGTTGTTTATATAAACTCTTGCGGATGGACTGGTCGTTATGTTTATTTCCCCAAAGGCCTTGGGCACAATGCTAACAGTAGTACTCTCTCTCAGTTCTATTCTTTCCGACTCTTCCGAATACCCCGGTTTAATAACCACAAATTCGTAGAAACCAGGTTCGAGATTCAATGTAACTTTTGAGTCATTCGATTGCGTTTTCAATTTGCCGTTCACGTATATTGATGCACCAGGAATCGTATTTATTGTCAACTCAACTGCTAAAGACAAAGTGACAGTCAATAAGATTACACCAAATAACTGAAATAACACTCTCATGTCCTCAATCTCCCCAGGGATTTTAAAAGATTATACAACAAAAAAATACCTCCATCCTAAAGATGGAGGTATTTTCAAATCAAATCAAACTATGAATTGACTCAAATGCTTGTAACCTAAGATCAACCCACGTTCGACTAATTCTCTACTACCCTCGAATACGGGATCCTCATGCTCAATGCTCAAAACTCCATCATAACCAATGTCATATAACGTCCTTATGAACAGCGACCAATCTATCTCACCGAATCCAGGTAATCTGTATCTCCACCAGCCACCTCCATGTCTTCTTTCTCCTAATTGGGTTCCGTAAATACCATAATAAGAAAGCTTTCCGTTCAATATTTCCGTATCTTTCGCATGTGCATGGAAAATTCTATCTTTGAATTTGGTAACATACTCATATGGATCTATACCCATCCAATAAAGATGAGAAGGGTCATAATTCAAACCAAAGTTTTCATCTGGAATAAGCTCAAACATCTTATCCCATATTTCTGGAGAGTACGCTATCTGTCCAGGACGATTTGGATCATCTTGGCCCCATCCTGGCATAGGACAATTTTCAATCATCAAAGAAACTCCCTGCTTTTTTGCGTATGCAACTAATTCACCGAATACATTTGCAAACTCTTCAAGACTCTCAGCTACGCTCGCATTTCCTTTTCTTCCAACGAATGTTCCAACGAGACCAACTTCAAGGAGATTTGCCGCATCTATAACTTTTTTCAGATGTTCATGAAAATTCTTTCTCTCTTCCAAGTTATCGCTTATGTTGTTTTCATAATATCCAAGCGAAGATATCACAACATCATGATCTTTAAAAAGTTTTTTGATCTCAGCTGCTTTTGTGGTATCCAGCGAATTGACATCTATAGTGCTTGCAAAATAATCCCTATCACTCTTCATGGGCCAAGCAGCTAACTCTAAAGCTTGGAATCCAACCTTAGAAGCGAACTTCACTATTTCTTCTAATGATACTCCCCTTAAACACGTAGTAAAAAATCCTAACTTCATTCACAAACACCTCCCAAAATTTTTGAGTTTCAAATTCGCCAAAAATAGTATATAACAGAATTTTTGTGGAAGCAACCTTTTGAAAACACAGGGGCATTTTGAAAAGGTATTTTCCAAAAAAGAGGAATTTTTAAAAATTGATATCCTGAAACTTGACAGTTTGTTTCTTGAATATTATAATTTTAACAGTTATCGTTTACTTAAACGTTTAAGTAAACGATTGATAATCAGAAATCACCATTATTTAAAGGGGGTCTTACAATGAAGTTTCTAAAGTTTTTCAGCATTCTGATTGTCATTAGTTTATTACTGTTAAGTGTCTATGTTCCAGCAAAAACCTTTTTAAGGGCCACAACTTGGGACGAAGCTGAAGGTGTAAAGTGGATCAAAGAAGTGTTTGCAAAGTACGAGAAATTGCATCCAGATATCAAAATCAATGTACAGAGTGTAACCCAAGGATATGATGACAAAATCATAACAAGTTTAGCAGGTGGAACTCCACCAGATCTATTCATGTGGTGGGATTATCCAAGACTTGCTTCATTGGATGTTTTAGAACCTATCGAAAATATCGTTGACCTCAACAAAATCGATCCAATGCTTGTAAAATGGGTAACATACAATGGACACGTCTGGGGTGTTGCAAAAGATTGGACCACAAGAGTAATCTGGTACAACAAAGAAGTTTTTGACAAATACGGCGTTCCATATCCAACGGACGATTGGACATGGGAAGAATTCAGGGAAGTTGCGAAAAAACTTACGCATCCAGAAGACAAAGTATGGGGATTTTTGGTATCACCAGATCCATATGATTGGGAAGGATACATAAAGATGAATGATGGAGATTATTTATCACCTGATGCAAGTACAATGGATGGATATCTTAATAGTAAAGAGACAATAGAGGCTGTAAAATTTCTAACCAATTTATATCTGGTAGATGGAGTTTCACCTTCACCATCGATAATTTCAGCATCCGGTGGAAGTTATGCAATGTTCGAATCCGGAAAGGTTGCTATGATAGATAGCGGTTCATGGTTCATAGGTTACATGAAATCAAGACATCCTGGTCTTACCACCAAAGAATTAGCTAAGAAATTTGGCTGTGTTTTTCCACCTCATCCAGAAGGTAAAGAAGTAAAAATAATGCTTCATAATGCAGCTTGGGTTGTTCCAAAAAAATCCAGACATAAAAAAGAAGCATTAGAAGTTCTCAAGTTTTTAGCAGAAGAAGGCGGTAGGACAATGGCAGAAGCAGGTTGGGCACTTCCAATAAACACAGAAATTGCAAAAGAGATGGGATTATACGATGATCAGATCCTTGGAACTTTCCTAAGGATCCTTCCGCATTCTGTTGAAGATCCTTCGTTCTTGAAGAGAGCAGACTGGAATGAAAAATTTGCGCAGTACATAGGTGATGCATTCGATTTGATAATGCTGAAAAAAGCTTCTGTAGAAGAAGCTTTGAACAAAGCTGTTGAAGAATCGGAAAAGGCTTTGAAGAGGAAATAAAAGGAGGTGTAAAGACCGATTGCTCTAAATGGGCAATCGGTCTTATTTTATGAAAAAACGATCATCTCTTGGTAAAAAAGAAAGGTTAGAAGGTTATCTTTTTATACTCCCTTGGATAACCGGATTCATCGTTTTCACGGCAGGACCAATATTGTTCTCACTTTTTTTAAGCTTTCATGAGTGGCACATATTCGATGAAATGAAATGGATAGGAATTGGAAATTACAAAAAACTTTTCACCGATCCATTGTTTTACCACTCCCTAAAAGTCACATTTGAATACGCGGCAATAAATGTTCCATTAGTTTTAATTGTTGGATTGTTACTAGCCTTATTACTTTACCCAAAGGTAAGGGGAACTTCGATATTTAGAACCATATTCTATATTCCGTCAATAGTTCCTATCGTTGCTACTGCAACTCTGTGGATTTGGATATACAATCCAGAATACGGGCTTTTGAACTTTTTTTTGGATAAAATCGGTATAAAAGGCCCTGATTGGTTATACAGTACAGAATGGGTTGTTCCTGCTATAGCTTTTATGGGAGTTTGGACTGTTGGACCAACTATGATAATATATCTTGCTGGCTTAGAAGATATTCCAAAGGTTTATTGGGATGCTGCTAAAGTCGATGGTGCCAATTATTGGCAAAGACTTTGGTATATTACTTTACCTCTTTTGAGCCCAACCACATTCTTTCTGTTCATCACAAATTTGATGGGCGCATTACAAACTTTTGCACAGGCTTATATAATGGGCGGTGGTGGAGAAGGATTTGGAGCGCCTGCAAATGCTTCTTTGTTTTATTGTTTGTATTTATATGAACAGGGTTGGTCATGGTTCAACATGGGTTATGCTTCATCATTATCATGGATATTGACACTAATAATCCTTGTATTAACAATAATAATATTCAAAACTTCAAACAAATGGGTTTATTATGAGAGGAGTTGATTATAGTGAAAAGAAAAAATATTCTGTTTAACTGGAGCCATTTGAGGACAATTATCTTATACACTGCTCTGATCTCTTTATCTATATTATTTATAATGCCTTTTTTATGGATGGTAACAACTTCTCTCAAAAGTGGTGAGGAAGAAATCTTCTCTTACCCTCCTCAGTTGTTCCCAAAACATCTGAATTTTGAGAATTATAAGAGGGTTTTGGAACTTTTCCCGTGGTTAACTTTTTTGAAAAATTCTGTAATTATAACTTTTTTGAGTACCGTAGGTATAGTTCTCTCTTCATCGTTAGCTGCTTTTGCCTTTGCCACTCTACGATTTAAAGGAAGAGATAAATTATTTTTTTTGGTTATTTCAACGATGATGATACCCTATTACACAACACTGATACCTCAATATATCTTATTTAGTAAAATTGGATGGATAGATACTTTAAAACCACTTTGGGTGCCAGCATTTTTTGGGTCCGCGTATTTTATATTTCTTTTAAGGCAATTTTTCAAAAGTATCCCAAGAGAATTATTTGAAGCAGCAAAAATAGATGGTTGTAGTACATTCCAAATATTCTATAAAATATATTTCCCACTTGCAAAACCTGCAATAATAACTGTTATAATTCTCCAGTTTATATCGGCTTGGGGTGATTTCTTTGGTCCTTTAATATATCTACAATCCGAAGAAAAATACACATTGGTCTTGGGTTTGAATGCCTTTAGGGGCATGTATTATACATCTTGGCATTATTTAATGGCTGCAACCTGCATGGTGACAATTCCTTCGTTGATAGTATTCCTAATAGGACAGAAGAAAATAATAGGTGGAATAACAATAACCGGTATGAAATCGTAACTTTAGGAGGAAAGATTATGAAGATATTTGAATATAAAAAGGAGATAGAAAATTCATTTCTGAGTTTTAAAGCAACTATAGATGGAGAAAATGAAAATATCATTTGGAATCCTGAAGAAGAAAAAATTGATGATGGTTGGATAATTAAACTCAATATATCTTCTGAAAAAAAACCTTTTGCTGTAAAGAATGTATTGATAACAGCCAAAGTTCCAATAATTGATATTCATGGCATATCAATTCCTGGAAAGGTCAATAATCCATATTTGTTTATTCTTCCATGGCATATTGAAGAAGATACTTCATTATATAGAGAATTTCCATTTTTATCATTTATAAACAGAAAAGGTGAGAACAAATTTGCTTTAGGAATAAAAGATCCAACACTTGGTTTTAAAATCTCAGGAGGGATTATAGAAAAAACCGAGGAATTTGAATTAGATATTTCATCCATAACGAAGCATAGAGGTAATTCGTTTGAATTGGAAGTATTCATCTCAACTCAACAAAAACATTGGTTTGAATTATCTCAACTTTATAGTAACTGGGTTAATCCAGAGCAAGATAAGTTACCTGATTTCATGTATGATCCTGTCTATTGTAGTTGGTATGCATTTTATCAAGAACTCGATCAAAAATATCTGGAATCGGTTGTTGAAGAAGCCCACAATTTGGGGTTCAAAATTTTTATCTTAGATGATGGTTGGTTTACAGATGATACAAATCGAGGATATTGGTATACCGGCGATTGGGAAGTTTATGAAGGGAAATTCCCTAATTTCAAAGATCATGTGAAAAAGATACATGATATTGGTATGAAATATGTTCTATGGATTGCACCATTTATGTTTGGAAAAAAATCAAAAAACTATGACTCCCTATCAAAATACAGTGTAAACTCAAGGGACAATCTGGGATTTGAAAATTTATGCCCTCAAAGCAATTTCACTAAGAAAAGGATAATCAATGTATTAAAAGAGTTACTCATTAAATATGATTTGGATGGTTTCAAATTGGATTTCATAGACGATTTACCGACAAAACCGTGTTCTAATGAATCACATGAACACTTTACATATAATCCTTCAAAAGGTGTAAAAGAGATACTTAAAAACATTAAAGAAGAACTAGAAAC
>DQYP01000131.1 GCA_011043375.1 Thermotogaceae bacterium
ACGTATTTGTCATCCCGAACGTATGTGAGGGATCTTTTATCCTCAATTGCTACTACTTCTTAGACTTTTCAAAGACTTCAATAATATTTATCTGCTATTTTTGCTTCATTGAATATCATCATCACTACTAGTTAACACTATCTATGAATTAACTCGTTCTATGATATATTTCACACAACCTAAAATCTGTGCTTTTTCTCCCAATTCAGAAACTTCTATACGGATCTTTCTCACTAAAGGACTCGTCTCATACTCAAAAACTCTCAGCGCCTCTTTTTCGAAATATCGCCATTTTTCACCGATACTACCACCCAAGATTAATAATTCTGGATTTAAAACATTGGCAATTATCGCGAGTAATTTTCCGATGGCTATGGAAGTTTGCTTAATAATCATTCGAACACATTCATCTTTATTTTTTTCATAGAGCTCGAAGATCGATTTTACGCCTTTTGGTAACCCACCGCAGATTCTTTTGAACCTTCTTAAAATCGCTGGTCCGGAAATGAAATTTTCAATATTGTTGATATCACTAATCGACGTTGAAATGTTCAAGACATCCATATTAATCCATCCTACTGATCCAGCAACATTTCCATAGCCTTTCACAATCTTCCCATCAGCCAATATACCGAGTCCCACTCCTGTTCCAATTACTAAATATCCCACATTTCGATGATCAACTGCTTTTCCCTTCCAGGTCTCCCCTAATAACCCAGCAACTCTATCATCGATACAGAAAATGTCTATCCCTAAAGATTTTTGAAGTTCTTCCTTCAATCTGTAATTTTGATTTCCAAAAACATTTGGTAACCACACCGATTCATCCTCGAAAACTGCCCCAGCAACTGAAATACAACCATATTCCAGTTTAAAGCGATCGTAATTCCTTTCAAACTCTGAAATAATCGTATTTAATAACTCTTGAGGATCTTTGGGGGTAGAAAATCTTTTCTTGTAATGTATAGCCCCTTCACTATCAACTATCGCTACTCTTAAGTTAGTCCCTCCGATATCCGAAACGAACAGATTCACCTTTTCACTTCCTCAAGTGGATTTGAACTGAGTACTTGTCACTTCTTATGATTGATTCAGTGTATTCAATGGGATTACCTGCGGAATCATAAGCAACTCTTTCTACTATGAATCCCGCAAAAGGCCATTTCACTTTCAAGAGTTTACATTCATGTTTATCGAGGATAGTCGCATAATATTTTTCATCAGCTGCGAAGATTTTCAGTTTATATTTGGTTTCAAGAAGCTCATACAGAGAACGGGTGAGATCATTTTCGAGAAAATCGGGCACAAGATATTCGGGACAGAAGAAAGTCTGTATTCCCATTGGTTCGCTGTTAATCAACCTGAGTCGCTTCACCATTATAACTCTGGTTTTCAATTCCAAATTCAATGCATTTGCAATCTTTTCATCGGCTTCTTTTATACCCTTTTCGATGATAGTTGACCCTGGTTTAAAGCCCTTTGTGATTAGTTCTTCAGTAAAACTCGTCAATTTCTTTGGACCTTGTCTGATTCTTGAATCAACGACGAAAGTACCTTTGCCTTGCCTTTTAATCAAAAATCCTTCTTCAACAAGCAGAGAAACAGCTTGTCTCACGACTGCATTGCTAACACCAAAAATTCTCGATAATTCTTTCTCGGTTGGTATCTTCTGACCAGCTTGCCAGATTCCTGCCAAAATATTTTTTCTCAGTATTTCCTTCAATTGATGATAAAGGGGTTCAGAAGAGTAATGATCTATTTTCTGATACAAAACACATCCTCCTCAAATGTTTATATTGATACTAAACATTATAATCATTATAATCAATATTGTCAATGCATGAATCTCAAAGTTATTCCGTGATATAATTGTCTTGTGCGGATCGATAGGATTTTTTACGAAGCTGCAAAGCAAAATAATTTTTTTAAAAAATTGCTCCTTAAAATAATTTTGGATGACTGGGAAAATATAGTGGGAAGCATATTGGCCCAAAAAACTTGGCCGTTGGAGTTGAAAGATGGAGTATTGAAAATTGCTCATCAAGACCCAATATTTGCCAGTGAATTGATCTTGCGACAAAGGGAAATCTTAGAAAAACTGAATTTAATGCTCAAAGGCATAGATACTGTAAAAACTATAAAATTGATAAGAAGGAGTGAAAAAGGTGGAAAATAAAAAATATTCGGCAAAAGATATAAAGGTTTTAAAGGGTTTGGAACCAGTAAGGAAGAGACCAGGAATGTACATCGGTTCAACTGGAAAAAGCGGTTTACATCATTTGGTGTACGAGATAGTTGACAACAGTATAGATGAATCTTTAGCTGGTACGTGTGATTATATAAAAGTCACGTTAAATGAAGATGGTTCAGTTACAGTTGAAGACAATGGCAGAGGTATACCCGTGGATATCCATCCTGAAGAAAAGCGAAGCGCTCTTGAAATAGTTATGACAACTTTACATGCGGGTGGAAAGTTTTCCAAAGACAGTTACAAGATAAGTGGTGGGTTGCACGGTGTAGGAGCTTCAGTTGTCAACGCACTTTCAGAATTTCTCGAGGCTGTTGTCTACTGGTCTGATGGAAAGATATATAGGCAGAGATACGAAAAAGGGGTACCCGTAACATCTGTAGAAATAGTAGGGCAAACCGAGAAAACTGGCACCAAGATAACTTTTAAACCAGATTCCTCAATATTTACTACAACTGAATTTGATACAGATATCCTCATGTCAAGACTCAAAGAGCTTGCTTTTTTGAACCCGAAAGTGACAATAGAATTCATAGATAAAAGAAATAGCGAAAAACACACTTTCCATTATGAGGGAGGAATAGTAGAATTCATCAAACATCTCAACACTAGAAAAACACCAATACACAAGGATATTATATACATCTCGGGTGAAGCGGAGGGCACTATTGTGGAACTCGCGATGCAATACACTAATTCTTACGATGAAAGTATTAGAAGCTATGTGAACAACATAAATACCATCGAAGGTGGAACACATTTGACAGCCTTTAAAAACGTTCTAACGAGAGTAATGAATGAATTTGCAAGGAGATTGAACCTTTTGAAAAAGGATGAGGCCAACCTCCAAGGAAGTGATGTCAGGGAAGGGCTAACAGCAATTTTAAGTGTCAAAGTCAAAGAACCTCAATTTGAAGGTCAAACGAAGGCTAAATTAGGTAATGAAGAAGTTTTTGGAGCAGTTATCAAAATTTTGGGAGAAGGATTGGTAGACTATTTTGAAAAAAATGAAAAAACTGTCAGGGCTATACTTGACAAAGCTATTCGAGCAGCTCGAGCACGCGAAGCGGCTAAAAAAGCTCGAGAAATGATTAGAAGAAAAAACGTTCTTGAAAATTCTGCCCTACCTGGTAAATTGGCAGATTGCTCTTCGACGAATTTGGAAGAGACCGAGCTTTTCATAGTTGAGGGAGATTCAGCTGGAGGTTCTGCAAAACAAGGTAGAGATAGAAATTTCCAGGCTATTCTACCACTTAGAGGAAAAATTTTGAACGTAGAGAAAGCCAGTTATGATAAACTCTTAAAAAACGAACAGATAAACGACATAATAGTCGCCCTGGGAACGGGAATCGGAGATGAATTTGATATAAACAAATTGAGATATGGAAAGATAATAATAATGACAGATGCGGATGTGGATGGTGCTCATATTAGAACTCTACTACTAACTCTATTTTTCAGATATATGACCGAGTTGATAACGAATAGGAGAATATTCATAGCTTTACCACCTCTTTATCGTGTGAGCGGTGGAAAAGAAGAAGTATATGTTTACAGTGATGAAGAATTGAAAAAAGTTGTGAAAGAATTCAGGAAGAAAGGTAAAAATCCTGTGATACAAAGATATAAAGGACTCGGTGAGATGAATCCCGAGCAACTTTGGGAAACAACTATGAACCCTGAAAAAAGAAAACTGATAGAAGTTACAATCGAGGACGCTCAGGAAGCAGACAGAACCTTTGAAATACTCATGGGTTCAGAAGTGGAGGATAGAAGGAATTTTATTTTTAGACATGCCTTGAAAGTCGCCAACCTTGACATATAATTGGGGGGTCGTGGAGGTCTTTCTATTGCGCGAAAAAGTGTCAAAAATCTATGGGTTCTTTTCCATATGTGTATTTTTACTCTTAATATGGCGGACTATTATACTGATTTCCACGAATGAACCAAGAATTTACAGCGTGAAATTTGATGATGATTACAGATTCATTCCAAAACAGTTTATTGAAAACTCCTTGATGATTTGGGCGAAACCAGATCTCAATTTTTTGAGAAATAATATATGGGAAATGGAACCGTACGTGAAGAATTTTAAATTGGAAAACAACAGTTTAATCATTAGTTTAAGAAGACCGTTTTTAATATTGAGAGGCTGCAAGAGTTTTTTTTTAATATCGAATGATGGTGTTTTCTTAGAGAAATTGAAGGATGAAGACCTTTTGAGAATTGATCTACCAGTAATAACAATCAACTCCAATGACAATTGCCCGAGTTTTTCAGAAGGATGTATAAAGGATCATAAAATCGTGGGATTTTTGGGAAAACTATCAAATATATCTCAAGAGAATTTTAGGTTGATTTCTGAAATAGATTTTACAGGTATGAAAGTTTTCTTGAGAAAAGGGATTGTTATAAAAGTTAACAAATGGTCAAATTTTATTGAAAATTCTGGTATAATCGATGACGTACTGAAATATCTGGACAAGGGCACAGTTGTTCAGCTTCTCAGTAATGGGAGATTGCTCATTTTGCCGGAGGAGAGGTGATTTTAGGTGCCCAGAGGTTTTTTGGTAACAGCTATCGATATAGGATCAAGCAGAATCAAAGGTGTTGTCGGTGAAATAAATGATGAAAAGATAGAGATAAGGGCTTTCGCCACCATAAAATCTAGGGGTGTAGAGAATGGAGAAATCAAAGATGCGATAGCCCTTAAGGATTCCATAGAGAATCTGCTTGTTGAGTTGGAAACTCAAGAACCCCAGCAACCAGATTCTTATTTTTGTGTGACCTTTTCAACTTTATCCACGAGTTTGAAAATTTCTAACACTGAGGAACATTTCAATGAGCGTAGAATCATAGATGATGATGTAGTGATTGAACTGCTGGAAAGATTTTCATCCAATGAAAGTGAAAAAGCTGAAAACTCCTCCTTGCAAAGTGATGAAATGGATGCCAATGAAGGGATTAAGAAAGAAAGAGAAAGTTTCTCACCACTTTTAAATGAATACAAGGTGCTTCATGTTATGCCCAAAAGATACATAATCGATGGAGTCAAAAGTGTTTCTAATCCTATAGATATGGAAGCTTCAACATTAGGGATAGAGGCTTCATTGATAACGGTTGATAAGTCACAATTGGATGCCCTAAGGAAATTGTTGGAAGACACAAATATAATCGATCCAATATTCTATTCTCCAACATTTACAGCATCTGAAACACTATTGAGTGTAGAAGAAAAAGAGCGCGGTACGGTTTGTCTCAACATGGGATATTCTTTCACCGATTTCATAGTTTACTTCAACGGTGTGCCTATTTACATGGATACAGTCTCACTTGGTATGAAAAACGTCATAAGAGATATAGCACAGGTCTTGGAAACGTCTTTTGAAGAAGCCGAGAGACTTTTGGTACAGCATGGATTGGCTTCACATGATTTGGTAAAAGAGGACATAAAGATTCCATATATAATGCTGGATGGTAAAACACAAAGTGAAGTGAGTTTGAAAAAATTATCGTTGATAATATATGCAAGGATAAGGGAAATACTCAGTAATGTGAGAAGAGAAATCAGAAGAGCAGAAGCGACTTTGACACAGCAAGGAGGAGCAGGGATCCCCGGTGGAATAGTGTTGATAGGTGGCGGGGCAAAACTTAACGGTATTGTTGAAACTACGATAGAAATTTTCAAATTACCCGTTAGAGTAGGGAAAATCGAAAAGCTTAAGGATGTAGAATTAATGGATGAAGCACATGTTTGTGAGGACCCTCTTTATATACCATCAATTGGAAGTATATCACTATTTTACAGTGAAGAAATGGAGTTAGAATTGGAAAATCCGAGAAAGAGAAAAAGTGAGGGATTCTTCAAAAAATTGTGGGAATTGTTTAAAAAGTTAGTCTAACGAATGAGGAGGTGGAGGGCTTGGCGTTTGAATTCTACGATGAGAGCCTTCTTAAAAGTGAAGAAGAGAAAAAACAACGAAGAGGAAAACCTATAATAAAAGTCATTGGTATCGGTGGAGCAGGTAATAATGCTATAAATAGAATGGTTGATGCTGGTATAGAAGGAGTTATATTTATTGCAGCTAACACAGATTTACAGGTTTTGGAGATCAGCAAAGCCGATATACTTATTCCTCTTGGTAACGATGGCATGGGAGCTGGTGGTGAACCCCAAAAGGGTGAACAAGCAACAGTGGAGAGTAAAGACAAAATTGTCGAAAATCTCAAGGATGCTGATATGTTGTTTATAACAGCCGGTTTAGGTGGTGGAACTGGTACCGGAGGAGCACCTGTTATTGCGGAAATTGCCAGAGAGCTCGGTATATTAACTGTTGCAATAGTTACCACTCCATTTTACTTTGAAGGAAACAAGAGATGGAAGATAGCGATGGAAGGATTACAAAAATTGAAAGGAAAAGTTGATACATTGATAAAAATTTCCAACAATAAGCTTCTCGAAGAAGTGGATGAAGATATGACTACCATAGATGCATTCAAAAAAGCCGATGAAACTCTCATGCAAGGAATAAGGGGCATCTCGGAGTTGATAACAAAACGAGGTTATATCAACCTCGATTTTGCTGATATAAATGCCGTTATGAGAGGTGCTGGAACAGCAATGCTTGGGATAGGAATCGGCAAAGGAGATAACAGAGCAATTGATGCAGCAAGAAATGCCATGGAAAGTAGATTACTTGAACAACCCGTTGAAAATGCAACTGCTATAATACTAAACATATCAGCTCCAGAAAATGTCAAACTCAAAGAAATGCATATGGCAGCTGCGATCATAAAGCAAAAATGTAGTGATGAAGCTGATGTCAGACTTGGATTAATAATAGATGATAGCATAAATGATGATGAAATGAGAGTTACTTTGATTGCAACTGGTTTTGAAGAGGATGATAAGGGTCTGTTTCCCGATAATGATATACCTGCCATTTATAGGATGGGGTTAGATTGGGAAAATCTATAAATTGAATCTCCTATTGGAGTGATTTCATGCAAGAGAGAATTAAGTACAAGCGACTCGGTGAGATTTTAGTTGAATCGGGTGTGATAACCAAAAGAGACCTCGTAACCGCAGTGAATCTTCAAAAGAATGTAAGAAAGCCCCTTGGTGAAATTTTAGTTGAGTACAATTTTGCTACTTGGGAACAGATTGCTGAAGCTCTTTCCAAACAATATAACCTTCCCTTATTGAAAGAACCTCCAAAGGATATAGATCCTGATGTTTTAACCATGTTACCGCAGACTCTGATTGAAAAATATAGGATAATACCAATATCCATCGATAAAAAAAAGGGTGTAATTACCATAGTTACAGACAACGTAATAAATTTTGGAAGGATTATTCAAGAAGTTAGATTCGCAACCGGTTTGGATGTTGAGATAGCACTGATGCCCAAAGACATATTCGAAATAACTTATGATGAATATTTTAGAAGTGGAATAGACAAGGAACTCGTTGAAGAACTTAAAATAGATTTATCTGCATCGAGAACCGAAGAAGAAATTGAAGAAGAGGAAGAAGAACTCGAAACGGCACCTGTAGTTAGATTAGTGAACACGTTAATAGAAGGAGCAATAAAAGATCAAGCAAGTGATATACACATCGAGCCTGCGGATAAATCCGTCACTGTCAGATATAGGATAGACGGGATATTGAGAAAGGTCACGACTTATCCCAAACATTCTCATAATGCAGTCGTTTCAAGGATAAAGATTCTTTCCAACCTTGACATATCGGAAAGAAGAATTCCTCAAGATGGAAAATTCTTCGTGAAATTCGAAAATGAGCAATATGATATGAGGGTTTCAACAATGCCAACGATATTCGGTGAAAAAGTTGTTATGAGGGTTTTAAGAGTCTCAGCTTCTCAAAAAAGAATAGAAGATCTTGGATTCAGTAACTACAATAGAAAACGTTTGATGTATCTGCTGAGTCATCCTTATGGAATAATACTTGTAACAGGTCCCACTGGAAGTGGAAAATCAACGACCCTTGTGGCTGTGTTGAATGAATTGAAAGATGTCACGAAAAACATAATCACCATTGAAGATCCAGTTGAATACAGTATAGAGGGAGTGAACCAAAGTCAAGTCAATCCAGATATAGGCTTAACATTTGCCCGAATGCTTCGTTCTGTTTTACGACAAGATCCAGATATAATAATGGTTGGAGAGATAAGGGATAGGGAAACAGCTCAGCTTGCGATAGAGGCATCCATGACAGGACATTTGGTGTTCAGTACTCTACATACTAATAATGCACCCGCAGCCATTTCGAGGCTTGTAAATCTCGGAATAGATCCGTATCTGATCACCACATCGTTGATAGGAATCATTGGTCAAAGATTGGTAAGAACCCTTTGCAACGATTGCAAGCAAAAGAGAAAGTTGCGAAGCGAATACATAGATCTTGCTAAAGATCTTTACCCAGATTTGGAAAGGGTAGAATACACACCTGTTGGATGCCCAGCGTGTAAAAAAAGTGGTTTCAGGGGTAGAACCGCGATTCATGAAGTTATGATCGTGGATGAGAAACTCAAAGAGTTGATCGTTTCAGGTGGTTCTGAAATAGAGATAGAGAAGTTAGCACGTGCCAATGGAATGCGCACTATGTTTGAGGATGGACTTGAAAAAGTTTTAAATGGAATAACTTCATTAGATGAGGTCAAAAGAGTTGCCTCAGAGGAATGATTTTGAATGTCTGAAAAAAAGTATTATTCCCGTTCACCAGAAGAATGGAAAAAAATCGATGAAGAAAAAAGACGTGCCTATCTCCAAAGAAGCCAGCAATTACGTAGAAGAGCTTACACCTTCTTGCTTATAAACCTTTTCGTTGTTGTAGTTATAATCCTCGGCTATTTTATCTTCAAAAGTTTCCCCAGACCCCAGCAATCTTACATAGCTTTCAGCGGCAGTCTGAGTTTCCAATTGATAATGGGGAAAAGCGAAGATTACTATCCAGACGAGGCAATAGATGTAAAGATTAAAGCTATAAATGATTCCAAAAAAACCGTTGCATTGAAAATAAAGGGATTTAGCATGAAAATATTCAGTGAAACGAATGATATCGTTTACAAATTCAATTACAATGGTACAGTTGAGAAGAACATAGAGAGTTACCAATCCGTATTGATCTTCAGTTTGAAACACGAAAGGGAATTAAAACTATCCCCTGGAACTTACAGAATTGATACGGAGATCATCCTCGATAAAAAAAATATAAGGTTACAGCGAACTTTTAATGTGAAGGAGGATATCTTTATATCTCTTTCGAGCAAAGACGATTTCTTCTTTCCAGGTGAAGATTCTATCATCTCCATTTATTTCACCAATCATTCGTTGTACAATGGTGTTTTACAATTGAATTCTATGAAATTCTCAATAGATTCAAAATTTTTGGATATACCCATGGAGAAAAAGATTTTTTCAATCAGTGAAGGCGAAAGAGTAAAGATCATCGACATAAAATTTAAAGCCCCAAAGGAAAAAGGAGCTCATCCAGTGAAAGTCGAAACAACTTTTTTAATGGGAAAAGAGATAAGAAACTTTTCAGCGCAAAAAAACATTGTGGTTGCTTCCAAAGATGATTTGAGTAGTTTGAAGAATCTGCGAATAATAACCGATTCTGTTATTGTTACTCCAATAGGTAGTGAAATCAAGTTCAAGGTTTTTCTCGCCAATGACTCCTCAAAGGATAAATTTTTAATTTTAAACAGATTCTTTCTGCAAATATCCAAAGCGAGCGTGGACTTCTATAAATACGATATATCTCAAAGCTTCAAGTTGATGGTCCCAGCTTATTCCAAAAGAATGATTTTTGATACCGAAAGTTGGCAAAAACTCATCTTCAACGAGGAAGGAAAGTACAACGTAGAAATAGTTGTATACACAAATAAAGGAGTTATAAAACATAATTACCAGATCTTGGTTCATTGAAATTCACTTTAAGAATGGGGTGCCTTTCGACGCAGAAATTGATTCAAGAAATTTCGGAAAGGAGTGAGCAAAATTGATAAGGGTCGCAGTATGGGGATTCGGCGCCATGGGAAAAGGTATAGTTGAAAACATACTTGAAAAAAATGAGACATTGAAACTGATTGGGGTGCTGGATATCAATCGCGAACTAATAGGAAAAGATGTGGGGACAATTCTTGGAAGAGAAGAAATCGGAATAACCGTTCTTTCAGATCCTGAAAGGCTTTTCAATGAAGCATTCCCTGATGTGGTTGTTCTTGCGACCAATTCATTCGTAGAGAATATTATCGGATCAATTAAATTGGTGTTGAAAAACCACATCAACTTAATAACAATAGCGGAAGAAATGGCATATCCTTTTTACACACATCCTGAAGATTCCCAAATCATAGATTCACTTGCAAAAAGGTATGGAGTTACCGTCCTTGGAACCGGTATAAATCCTGGCTTCATTCTCGATACTTTAATAATAACTCTCACCGGTACCTGCAAGAAAGTCAAAAAAATAAAAGCAAGAAGGGTGAATGATCTCTCACCCTTTGGCCCCACCGTTATGAAAACTCAAGGGGTTGGAACAACCCCGGAAGAATTTTACAAAGGTATTGAAAAGGGCGAAATAGTGGGGCATATTGGTTTTCAACAATCCATAAGTATGATTGCTGATGCAATTGGGTGGAAGCTTGAAAAAATTGAAGAAACAAGAGAACCAATTATTTCAACTGTTTACAGGAAAACCAAATATATTGAAGTAACTCCTGGTATGGTTGCGGGTTGTAAACACATAGGAAGAGGATACATGAACAACGAGGTTGTAATCGAACTTGAACATCCACAGCAAATCAAACCTGAACTCGAGAATATTGAAACTGGAGATTACATAGATATCGAAGGAGAACCGAACATAAATCTCTTCATAAAACCAGAGATACCCGGCGGAGTCGGTACTGTGGCTATGGCTGTCAATATGATACCTCTCGTTGTTGAACACGCACCGGGGTTTTATTCCATGAAAGATTTTCCAATTCCAAGATGTCTGAATCAATGATTAGGAGGAGATTGAAATGCAAGCTAAAAAGGGTGAGTGGGTACAAGTGTACTCTGTGATTTTATCTCCAAATGAAAGGGCAGAACATTTACCTGAAAGTACAAAAAAGGTACCACTTGAAATGAGAGTCAAAGGTTTCTTGATAAACGACTTTGCAAAAATAGGAGATATTGTTGAAATAGAAACACCATCAGGTAGGAAAATCTCTGGAAAACTCATTGCTATAAATCCAAAGTACATACATGATTTCGGTGAACCCATTCCTGAATTGATAAAAGTTGGCCCAGAGGTTCGAAAGATACTCCATGAACCTGGGAGGGATGAAGTTGAATAGATACTCATACCAGGCGGTGATGAAAAGAAAGAACGAGATAATGAAAAAATCCGTCGGCATAGACTATGAAAAATTCAGAGTAGAAGGTATAGCCTTTGATTACGAAAGAATGATGAAGGAAGTCGGGTACTCCATAGAAGAAGTTAGGAAAATCCAAGATGAGGTCAGCGTCGGAAGAACTCCTTTGGTGGAACTAAAAAACATAACCAAACTCGTCAGAAAAATATCCAAACCCGGTAAAGGTGCAAGAATATTTATCAAAGATGAAGCCTGCAATCCTTCTGGAAGCTTCAAAGATAGGCGCGCTTCATTGAGTGTATATCACGCTAAAAAGAAAGGATACAAAGGTGTGATAGCAGCTACAAGTGGAAATTACGGTGCTGCAGTTGCTTCTCAAGCAGCCAAAAGATTCTTGAAATGTATAATAATTCAAGAAACATACGATAGCCGTGGAATTGGACAACCCGAAATATTGGAGAAAGGTAGAGCATGTGAGGCATACGGTGCTGAAGTTGTTCAACTCAGTGTTGGCCCAGAATTGTTCTATTATTCTTTACTTCTTCTGGAACAAACTGGCTATTTCAACGCTTCACTTTACACACCGTTTGCTATAGCTGGGATAGAAACACTTGGTTATGAAATCGTGGAGCAGCTTTGGGAAAGAGAGAGGAGATTTCCAGATGTCGTTGTTGTTACTCACGCTGGTGGTGGAAATCTCACAGGAACTGTTAGAGGACTGTTGAAAGCAGGAGCAAAGGACACAGAGATTATAGCTGCGAGTGTAAACCTTAAAGGGCTTCACATGGCATCTGATGAGGATTTCAATAGAAAATCTTTCACAACTGGTCATACCGGGTTTGGAATACCATTCGCAGTTTTTCCAGATAGGTCGGATGTACCTATAAACGCTGCAAGACCTCTGAGGTATATGGACAGATATGTTCTTGTAACCCAAGGCGAGGTTTTCTATGTGACGGAAATGCTTGCTCAGCTTGAAGGAATGCAGAGAGGACCAGCTGGCAACACATCACTTGCAGCTGCGATTGCGATTGCAAGGGAGCTCGATAAAGATAAAATAGTCGTTGTTCAAGAAACAGAGTATACAGGTGCTGGAAAACTCCCGAGTGCGCAACTCACCTTTGCGAAAAAAATGGGAATAGAGATAAAACGGGGTGATCCAATAAAGGAGGATAAACCAGGTGAGAGGATAGTGATCCCTGAACATCCTTCACAGCTGGGGGTAATTGAAGTCAACTTACTCGATTTGAAAAGGTCTTACATAAAAGAAACAATGAAACGGAACAATAAACACAACTTTTCAGAAAAAGAACTTGAATTCATTTCCGAGGATTTGAGACTTCCAATTGAAGCGGTTACCCAATTCATCGATGAAGAAAAGGAGGGAAAATCAAATGCAAAGGGCAGATGATTTTGAGGTTAGGAAAAAACATCTTGAAAATATGACTGACGAAGAACTTGATGAATATTTCTGGGAACTCGCAAACAGAATAGTGGAACCATTGGTTGAATTGGCGCAAACACATACTTCACCATCAATAGAAAGATCTGTTCTGCTTAGAATGGGATTTAATAGTCTTCAGGCAAAAGAACTTGTCAAGAGAATCCACGAGAAGGGTTTACTTGGAAAAGGTGCGGGGAACGTTATCTTAAAGCTTTCTGAGAAAAAAGGATTAAATTATATTGAAGCGGGAAAGGCCTTGATAGAAGGTAAATACTGGGATGAGGTGGAAAAAATGTTCAAGGGGGTCGAAGATGAATGAAACTCACCTCCAATGAAAAGATAGATGTGAAAGAGATTCTAAAGGATCTTGATAAGTATAGACCAAGGAGAAAAGGATGGACATGGCGAAAAAACTTAACCTCACCTCATAGAATAGGTGAGTACGAATATTATCAAATCAGTGGACCTCTCAAAAATTCGATTCCTCTTCCAGCAGCGAAGTATTTTGATAACATCGATCCACAACCTGATGTAGTTATAACCGCAGAAATAGCATCCGGAAGGTTCGAAGATGACATAAGGAGAATGAGAATGGCTGCTTGGCATGGAGCAGATCACATAATGGTTATAAGAACCCTCGGACAATCTCACATTGATGGGTTGATTGAAGGTACTCCGGAGGGAGTTGGTGGTATCCCTATCACTAGAAAACAAATAAGAGCCACGAGAAAAGCACTTGATTTGATAGAAGATGAGGTAGGACGCCCGATAAACTTTCACAGTTATGTTAGTGGTGTGGCAGGACCTGAAATAGCCGTTTTATTTGCAGAAGAAGGTGTGAACGGTGCTCACCAAGATCCTCAATACAATATACTCTATCGTGGAATAAACCCGATTCGTTCATTCGTGGATGCTGCAGTTGCAAAAAGAATCATGAGTTCCGTTGATATGCTTCAAATAGATGGTGCACACAATGCAAATGCTTCTGCGCGTGTCGCATGGAAAGTTATGCCAGAACTTTTGGTTCAACATGCGATAAATTGTGCATTCTCATTGAAAGTTGGTATGAAAAAAAATCTAATAGCTCTTTCAACTGTTCCTCCCACAGTATCACCGACACCCGAATTCAGGATGAACCTTGTGTATGCTGTAACACTACGAGAGCTTTTCAAGGGGTTTAGATTCAGAGCACAGATGAACACAAGGTACATAGAATCTGATCTTTTTGATGCCACGAGGATACATGTTTTAAACACTTTGATCTCACGTTTGACGAGTGCCGATCTCCAGAGCACCATAACCCCGGATGAAGGTAGAAATGTTCCTTGGCATATAAATTCGATAAGAGGAATTGAAACTGCTAAACATACATTGATCGCACTCGATGGAATGAAAGAATTTGTGAAGATCGACGAGAATAAGATAAGAAAACATGTTCGAGAATTGAAAATGAGAGCTATATTGTTCATGGAGGAGATCCTCGAAGTTGGAGGTTATTTCGAAGCACTTGAAAAAGGATTCTTCGTCGATAATGGCTATTATCCTGAAAGAGTTGGAGATGGAATAGTCAGAAAGAAGAACGGTGAAATAGCTGCTGGAACTGTCGTTCCAAGGGATAAGGATTATTTAGCCCCCGTTTGTTATCATTTTGGATACAACAATTTACCTGAGGGCATCGAAAAACCTTGTGATTTGATCGGGGGGTGTACACTTTGCAATCCTGACAAGATACAATACATAGATGAACTCGATCCTGAAGATAATGTTGAAAAAAGATACGAGAAAACTCTCAAAATGATTAAGTCGAATGAAGTGAAACCTGAGGTAGAATGGTTCGGAGATGGATGGATACAGCTCGATATGACCTTTCCTCTGAAAGAAGAGCTTGCAGAAGCTGCTGCACTTGAAGTTGCAAGAAAATTGGGACTTGAAGATGTCCAAGTTGTTCACAGGACAGTTCTTCACCCGGTTGAAGGAACATACATTGAACTGAAAGCACGAGTTCCATTTAGAGTAAAAGTTGATGAGTTGAAAATACCAGAGAAACCGGAGTTACTCTCTGAAGACGAAATAATCGAATTCGTTAAGAAAAACCCAATAATGGTTGTTGCAGGGACGGTTGGAAACGATGAACACTCGGTTGGACTCAGAGAGATACTCGATATAAAACACGGTGGAATTGAGAAATATGGTATTAAATATGTCTACCTCGGAACGAGTGTACCACTTGAAAAAATGATAGATGCAGCAATAGAAACGAATTCAGATGCAATCCTTGCGAGTATGATAATAACGCACAACGATGTTCACATAGAGAACATGAGGAAACTTCACCAGATTGCCATAGAAAAAGGGATTAGGGACAAGATAATACTTGTAGCCGGTGGCACACAGATAACAAACGATATGGCAAAAGCGAATGGTATGGATGCAGGTTTTGGAAGAGGTACCAAAGGGATACACGTTGCCAGTTTCTTAGTGAAAAAAAAGATGGAATTACAAAAGGAATGAAATGAAGGGCGGATTAACCACTCCGCCCTTTTTTATACTCTTTCCAAAAGCTTAACAACAGGTTTTTGTGATCTTTAAAGACTTCAACTTGTTCTTCGATAAGTTGCTCGGCGAACTCATCTGATTTATCTAAAGTCCTCTCAACGAAATCCGCTACTTTCGCAAAATAGAGTGGTACCAATGCCTTCATCATATTTTCCCGCAACACCTGTTTTCTGTACTCTACCATGAATTTGTATATCAACTTCACCCATTGCTCAATGTCGATTTTTCCTGCTTCCTTTACATTATCTATGATGCTCATCAAATCGCTCCCTAAGACCTCGGATAGGAAATCATAATTTTCCATGATTCCCTTCCGTGCGGAGTTTCTCAAATTTTCGACATCGACATTGAGCGGCTCGGGTACAACTTCAGGAATATCACCAAATACTGGTACATTTTCTATTTCAATATTCCCCATCCAAAGCTTTTCATATTTTTCCACCTGTCTGAACAGTGTTCCAACTACTTGGCTGAACATCGGCCCAAGATGTTTTCCGGGATCTTTAACATCGTGAATTTTCACGCCAAGTGCGGCTTGATATATTTCACCCAATTTCTCACCTATAGCGGTGGTGGTCATCCAGATATCTACACCAAATTTTGCAACATCGGTTTCCCATATATCTTCAGGCTGTGACATGTAGTTTTTCACCAACTCCAAGCTCACCCCAAAATCACCGCCTATTGGTTGTCTTATCTTTTTTCCAAAAAGGGCCGAAACTATAGGATAGCATATATTATTCGTTATGGTGCCATCGTACTTGTGCCTTACGTAATATGGGGTTACATAAATGGCCCTTTTTTCGAGTATCGGACGTGTTAGTCTGTCTATCCACCAAGGTTCTATACTTCTAAGATCGGAATCAACGAACACAACCACCGGAATCTCTAACATATCAACGATTTTCATAATACTCCCCATTGCGCTACCTTTTCCAGGTAAACCTTCATACACAAATGATAACTTTTCAGCTTTGGTTTCTACTTTTAAAAAAACATCCCTTGTTCCATCCGTCGAGCCACCATCTGAATTGACTATTAACCCATTGCCATTGAAATATTTTATTATCCCCTCATCGACCGTTTTCGTAACGTAACCTATGGTCTTCGAATTGTTATAACTCGGTATTCCCACGATTATCTCATAATCCTTTGCCTTCAAGCTTTCTTCAATTTCCCTGGGTAACAAACGCATTTGTGATTCCCCTCCCTGT
Source organism: Thermotogaceae bacterium (assembly GCA_011043375.1). Taxonomy (GTDB): domain Bacteria; phylum Thermotogota; class Thermotogae; order B21-G9; family HyVt-16; genus HyVt-16. The sequence goes on from DQYP01000131.1 coordinate 16,849, forward strand.
TATTTTTTTTCATATAAACTATTTAATATGAAAATGTTTTTCAATCTATTATAACATCTTCTTAAAAGCTTGACCATCAAAAACATGCATGGTAAAATTTTTAATGCTGAGCCATGAGCAGGTGTAGCTTCAACCGGCAGAGCGCCGCCTTGGTAAGGCGGAGGTCGTGGGTTCAAGTCCCACCACCTGCTCCATAAAGATTCAAAATAAAAGGGCAACCATGAATGGTTGCCCTTGTGATTTTGATGTCAATCGATACCTTATTCGAATTTTTCTATTTCATCGGCAAGTTCTAACAATTGTTCAGCCATTTTTCTCAATTTCCAAGAAGTTTTTAGATCTTTGAAATGCTTGAAATGATCCAATTTGATTTCGAAATACTCAGGAATATCTCCACTTTCTGTCACTGGAATATCAGTTAACCCAAGTAAATAATCAGTCGAAACTCCGAAGAATTGGGCTGTTTTTCTTATAACCTCTTCCGTTGGTGTCACCTTACCATTTTCATACCTTGAAATATTTGGAGTGGAGACTCCCAAAACCTTTGCAACCTCCTCTTGTGAATAACCATTCAACTTTCTTAAAAACTTTAAAACATCACCAAATGCCGCCATTAAAAAGCCTCCTCACATAAACAATCATTGTTTATTTTAGCATCTAAAATTTGATTAGGTCAATATTATTCAAATAAGTAAAGTTAAATAACATATTACTTATAAGTTATAACTTAACAATCGATAAACCAACCTTTAAATATGTTTTAAGAATTTATCACTTTGCTCAGTGATTATACAAAATAGTGAAAAATCGTAAATCATATTTTCTTCTACAGTTTATTCTATTACGAAATAGTAAAAAATCTAAAATAATATCTAATATGTAATATAATATGATTAGAAATCCTAATCATATTTTTACAGGAGGTTGGATTTTTCTATGAAGAGCATTGTTTCAAAGCTCATCTTAGGATTTGGTATCGTTTGTACAG
>DQYP01000092.1 GCA_011043375.1 Thermotogaceae bacterium
CAGGACAATGGGTTGTTCCCATGTTCTGATAAGTCAAGCCACGGTGAAGCAGGAAGCCCAATCTCTGATGGGATTCGCTTGAAAAGGAATTCCATCCCTTTTAAGGGATTGGGAGGATGTCAAGATTGGATCAAGATACAATAAATTCAAAATCAAAAGGTATCGAAAGGAGGAACTGAAAATATGTGGATAGCATATGCAGCACCAGGCGAAGTTCCAAGCAGTGGAGGGGGTACTACTGCAGCGAGTGGGGGATTCATGGGATTACTCATTTGGTTGCTGATCATTGGAGCGATGTTTTATTTTCTTCTGATCATGCCCCAAAGAAAGAGGGATAGAGACTTCAAAAGGATGATCTCAGCTCTAAAACGTGGTGACACAGTCATAACCATCGGTGGAATAGTTGGAAAGGTCATAGACATAAAGAACGACACTGTGAAAATAAAGGTAGCCAACACCACGGAACTTGAAATAACGAAAAGGGCGATTGGGTCTGTGATAGGTAAAAAAGAAGCACGTGGTGAATCAAACAAAGAAGAGGAGAAAAAGTGATATCAGGAGGTAATCCAAATGAGACTTGATAGGATACTTTTGATAATATCCATTGTAGTCATAGCAACCGCTTTCTTTTTTCTATTGTTTCCTCAAAGTGGAAAGGCGTCAAAGGGTCTATCAGCTATTTTTTCAAACATACATCTTGGGCTTGATATAAAAGGTGGATCTGTTTTGGAGTTTGCGATGGCCACGGAGGACGAGAATGTTGATGAGAACCAACTTGCGAATGATGTTATAGCGGTTCTAAGGAATAGATTGGATTCCGTTGGTTATACAGAAGCAACTATAAAGAAGGTTTTCGCTGGTAACAAAGTTAGAATAAGAGTTGAGATTCCCGAGATTTCCGATCCTTCGAAAGCTGAAAGACTGTTAGGGAAAAAAGGTAAGCTTTATTTTGCAGAAGTTCTCGATTCAAAAGTTCAGGAGGAAAAACCCACTGAAAAACCTTTCAAATATCAAGATGCTGTGTGGTTAAAGAACATATCGGCTCAAAGATATTACAATGAGACAGAGTGGTTACTTGTCAGAGAAGATATAAGAATAGGTGCTAAAATTGTCAATTTGGATGGTTCGAAAGTGAAAGATGCGAGGGCTTCTTTTGATCCAAAGGAAGGCTACGTAATACTTTTAACGTTCAACAACACGGGAAGAAAACTTTTTGCGGATATAACCAGGGCAATGATAAACAAAAGGCTTGCCATCGTTTTGGATAACAATGTACTAGTCGCACCGGTGGTTAAGGAAGCTATACCTGGTGGGCAAGCAAGGATCACTGGCAAATTTTCCATTGAAGAAGCGCGAGAAATAGCGACTTTGATAAAGAGTGGAAATCTTCCAGTTGATTTGATAAAGGTTGAAGAAAACAGTGTGGGACCATTATTGGGTAAAGATATAATCCTTCAAAGTCTCGTAGCAGGTATCATTGGTTTAATAGTTGTCATGGTCTACATGATAGTAGTGTACGGTTGGATGGGTGTGGTCGCGGATATTGCATTGGTTTATAACACTTTTTTACTCTTTGGTGTTCTCGCTTTGACCAGATCTATTCTAACACTTCCTGGAATAGCAGGTATCATTTTAACGATAGGTACGACCGTTGATGGTAACATAATAATCTTTGAAAGAATAAAAGAAGAGATGAGGCTTGGCAAAACTGTTCATAATTCAATAGCCGGTGGTTTTTCGAAAGCAACTTCCACGATTGTTGATGCCAACCTTACCACTATATTGGCAGGTGTAGCACTTTATTTGCTTGGCAAGGGTACTATAAAGGGTTTTGCCACCACCCTTATAATAGGTGTAATTGGAAGTATGTTCACAGTCTTGGTGGTTTCAAGAGTGATACTCGATTTGACTTCCACATTGATCAAGAACAAGTATTCAAAAGCACTTGGAACTAATGAGGGGGTGGCAAAATGAAACGTGAAATCGATTTTGTTGGTAAGAGGAAAATATTCATAGCTATATCCTTGATATTGATTGCAATTTCGATAGTATCGATCCTGGTGAAAGGCTTCAATCTCGGTGTGGATTTCGTAAAAGGAACCGAAATAGTTCTGAAGTTCAACGATGAAAGTATAAGCATAGCCGACTTGAGGAACAAGCTTTCGGAAATAAAGCCAGAATATGCCAATTCCAGAATAACAAAGATAACCAGCGCTGCAGAAGCGACGAAGGGTGCAAAATTTCAGGTGGTCTTGAAACAATTCTTCGACAAACCTGAGCTGAAAGATGAATTCACCAACAAGGCAGAACAAATTTTTGGAAAAGACAATGTTGAAATCTTATCTTTCAGGGCAGTCAGTGGACAAGCCGCTCAGGAATTGAAAACAGCCTCATGGAATGCAGCATTGTTAGCGATTATTTTGATTTTGGTGTACATCACTGTGAGATTTCAATTTGTGTATGCAATCGGTGCGATCGCTGCACTCATACACGATGCGTTGATCACACTCGGTTTTTATTCTATGTTCTCTATAGAGGTTAATAGTGCTGTAATTGCTGCTATATTGACACTTCTTGGTTATTCTTTGAACGATACTATCGTGGTCTACGATAGAATAAGAGAGAACAACAGACGCCTTCGCGGTAATCCAATAGATAGAATAGTCAATAAAAGTATAAACGAAGTCATCAGTAGAACGATAAACACTTCATTAACCACCTTCTTTGTTGTTTTTATATTGTTATTGTTCGCTGGTGTTGTACTCAAACCGTTTGCCTTTGGTTTAACTGTAGGTGTGGTTGTTGGAACATATTCATCACTTTACATTGCAAGTCCAATACTCATCGGTTGGATTAGAAAATTCAGAAGGAGTTGATCACATAGTAAAGCTTGGAAAGGTTATCGCTGCAATATGGGATAACAAATTGTTTGAGCAGGCTCTAAAATACGATATGAAGTCTTTGTTCTTGCTTCAAGGAAGTATAAATACCCTCCCATATATGGTGAAACGGGTCAAGGATGTGGGAGGGGTTTTGTTTGTCGATGTGGATTTCATCGCCGGTCTCCAAGCCGATGAAGAGGGACTAATTTTCCTGAAAAAGATGGGGATAAATGGTATCATAACTACCAAAGGTAGAACAATTAAAACTGCAAAGAATATGAACTTATCGGTAGTCTTAAGATTTTTCGCCATTGATTCTCATGCAGTTGAGAAAGGAATTGAACAGATAAGAAATTATTCACCGGATTACGTAGAGATACTTCCAGGAGTAGCCGCAGTTAGGGTTATTAAAAGAATGAAATTGGGCTCACAAGTGATAGCAGCAGGACTTTTGGATAATCCACAGGATGTGAAGGAAGTTTTTAAAAGCAAAATAAAGTACATATCGACCAGTTCCGTGGAGATATGGAAATGGTACAAATCAGGGAGAATTTAAATCTAATACCAAGATTTCTACCTCTTTTCTTCCCACATCGAGTTTTAAGTATTTTAGAATCTTCGATTCGTTAGTATCAAGGATCTCAATGGTGGTTGTCAATGAAGATGAATCACCATCTAAACCGCTGAATAGATAGTTCGAGTATAGCTCAAGATTTTCCAAGTTTCTTTCTTTTATTTTGATAAGATTCAACATTTTCCTTTCAAATGTTATGTAATTCTGAATAGATAAAACGATCAAAAAGGTAAAAAGAATAAAAATGAGAGACTCAAAGAGCTTGAAAATCATCAACCTCCTTGAAATTCACAATATGAAATGTCCTTAATTTGTTGTTCTTAGAAACACTCCATTCCATTCTTATCGGAGCGGCGAACTCCCTTTGAAGTCTTCCTTTTTCCAACCAATATTTTGCCTTGTCATCCACGTAAATACCCGGATTCACCTTTGCAAACAATACAATCGGTTTTTCAACAAAGTATACATCATTTATCACATCCAAGGATCTCAAGATTTCTTTGAACTCTTCTTTTTCAACATCTTTAAGATGTGGCAAAACATTGACAAGTGCCATATTTCTTTTCAAAGGTCCTATGATCTTCACATTTGCCATGGAATAATCAATATTCTTGGACTGTAAAAAATCAAGGAGCAGTTCATTTGAAAGTGCCACTGCCTTTCCATGAAATCTTGGAACGGCCATCATTTTAAGAAGATGCTTCAATTTACATCCCTCTCTACCTTTACTTGACTTATTCTCACCTATTTTCAAGCTTCTGGGTTCCAAACCATAAGACTTCAACAATTGCGTTATATCGCTCTTAGTAAGATTGAACAGTGGAGAATATGAATTACCAGACAGCTTTATACCATACTGCCCCCAGCTGTCACTTTTATTAGCTCCTCCGAGTATCAGTCGATTACCAGCATAAGAACTCACCATTCCAAACTTGATCTTCTTGGTACACAAATTACACGAAGGCCCATGTTTCCATATTTCCCACTGAGCCTTTATACCATCCAAGAATGTTACACTCTTTCCTATCTTCGAAGAAATTTCGAGAACCTTCGAAATTGAATTGGAATACGCGAAGGGGCCAAAGCATACATTCACGAGTTCGACTCTTTCCTTGCCAAGTGCCTCAACAGTCAAAACCGATACCAGGGTGCTGTCCATTCCACCGGAAAAGGCAACAACTACATTTTTCTCTTCACACGTCTTTCTTATATCTTCGATTATGGCATTTTTCAACTCATCAATACTCAATTTTATACACCTCAAAATTCAAATCACCATTTTTTATTTTTAAAAGACCATAAGTTCCTCCATACATGGCATAACCAGGGTTCAAAAACAAAACACCATTTTCGACTGTTTTATCCGGGATGTGTGTATGACCGTATAACACCACCTGCGGTTTATTATCAAACGAATCCAAGATCTTCTTCCTGATTCCCACGGGGCTACCCCAACCATGACAAAGTCCTATATTCAATCCAGAGAGTAGTATCAATTTTTTATCCGGAAGATAATCTTTTACATCGTAGTGATCCATATTCCCATGAACAGCAAAAAAATTTCGAGTACTCTGCTGAAGTAGTAAAACCGTGTCCAAATTCACGAAATCTCCAAGTGCCAACACACCATCGACCCTATTGAGAATTTCCAGTAGAACTTTTGGGATCTCGGGCTGTCTTTTTGGAATATGAAGATCCGAAATCACCAAGTATGTCATTTTATCCACCAACCTCAACTTATTTTCTATAATTTTATCAGAAGAATCGATTCGAAAAAAACTTTGCGTTTTTGATGTCATCTTAACAAAACTTTGATTGATTTTTCTTCATTTTTTGATATAATGCCCAAGGAACGCAAAAAATGGGAGGAGGAGTAAATATATGGCAATATCAATGGACGATGTGAAGAAACTGAGAGAGATGACTGGAGCAGGGGTTTTAGACTGTAAAAAAGCTCTTCAAGAAGCTGAGGGAGATTTTGAGAAGGCCGTTGAAATTTTGAGAAAAAAAGGAGCAGCCACAGCTCTTAAAAAGGCAGCGAGAGCAACAAACGAGGGACTGATATTCTCCTACGTTCATTTTACTGGGCAAATAGGAGTACTCTTAGAACTCAATTGTGAAACGGATTTTGTTGCCAGAACTGATGAATTCAAAGAGCTTGGCAACAACCTTGCTATGCAGGTAGCAGCGATGGCACCGAGATATGTAGCGATTGAAGACGTTCCAGAGGAAGTCATCGAGAAGGAGAAAGAAATATACAGAGAACAGTTGAAGGATTCGAAGAAACCTGAAAACGTAATCGAGAAAATAATTGAGGGAAAATTGAAGAAATTTTTCGAAGAAGTTTGCCTGCTTGAACAAAATTATATAATGGACGACTCAAAAAAAGTGAAGGATGTAATAACAGAAGCAATAGCGAAAATTGGTGAGAACATAAGGGTTTCAAGATTTGTCAGATTGCAAATAGGAGAGGAATAATAGAGGTGGGCCTTGGCTCACCTTTATTTTTTATGAGGGGGTATAAGATGTACACCAGAGTACTCTTGAAACTCAGTGGTGAAGCATTATCTGGTGAAGGAGTCAAAGGATTCTCAGAGGAAAAACTGGAACATTTGATTTCGGAAATAAAATCAGTTGTTGAGAACAATGTGAAATTGGGATTGGTGATCGGTGCTGGTAACCTCCTCAGGGGGAGAGAACTCAAGGATCTATCCGTTGAAATAGCCGATGAAATAGGTATGCTTGGAACGGTTATAAACTCCTTATACTTGAAAAACAAACTCGAAAAGAGTGGATTGAAAGTAATAATCATGTCGCAGATAGTCAACCTGCCTGCAATTAAACCCATCAACTATGATGACATCGAGTATCATCTATCTAAAGGATTCGTGATAATTTTCGCCGGAGGTACGAGTAACCCATTTTTCACTACTGACACAGCAGCAGCACTAAGGGCTGTTGAGATGAAAGCCGAATTGATAGTAAAGGCCACCAAAGTAGATGGTATATACGACAAAGATCCCAAGAGGTTCCCAGATGCAAAGAAATTCGAAAAATTGTCTTTCGATGAAGCATTGGAAAAAGGGTTGGAAGTTTTGGACATTGAGGCTTTCTCCATATGTAAGAGGTACAAGATCCCAATAAAAGTTATAAATTTCTTCGAAAAGAATATTTTGCTGAAAGCGCTTCTTGATGATAGAATAGGGAGTATAGTCAAACCTTAAAAAAATCTTAAGGTAGCGATATAATGCATGCACTAATAGCGATTTTAATATTCATGGTTGTCTATTTTTTCATAATATCCGAGAAGATCAATAGGGTTATACCTGCTATACTTGGTGCAGTTTTGTTATTGTTCTTTGGTGTTTTTAAAAATCCAGCCGATGTTTTTACCAAATACATAGATTTCAACACTATTTTCTTACTGATAGGCATGATGGCTTTCGTTTTTACCATCCAAGAAACGGGATTCTTCGAATACGTGGCCTTCAAGATTTTGAAGATATCAAAGGGTTCGTTAAAGAAAACCTTCTTGCTTTTGAATTTTGCGGTTTTCACCTTTTCAGCTTTCCTCGATAATGTAACCACAATACTGATATTCGTCCCAATAACCTTGGCCATTGCGGATGCTGTGGAAATAGAGCCTTCTTTCATGATCATTGCAGAAATAATCAGCTCGAACATAGGTGGAACCACAACACTCATAGGTGATCCTCCAAATATAATGATAGGTTCAGCTGCCAAGCTTTCCTTTCTAAATTTCGTTATGAACACGGGAGTAGCTGGAATAATCATCTTTACTGTATCGATATTTGTTATATACCTACTCAATTTCAAAAGTTTAAATGTTAAATTCGAAAGCTCCACATTTCAAAACGCCGAAAGATTTAATGAAAAAAAGGTAAGGAAATCTTTCCTGTTGGTCATATTAACCATATTGCTATTTTCGATACAAGAATTCATAAAGGTGGAAAATTCCATCATAGCGCTTGGAATGGGATTCTTGGCTATATTGATCGTTGGAGACAAGGAGCCAGGCGATTATCTTGGAAAAATAGAGTGGGAAACTATTTTCTTCTTCATAGGATTGTTCATAGTCACTGGTGCTCTTGAGGATACTGGTGTTTTGGAGAAATTCGCTGAATATTTAGAAAAAGCTTTTGGTGGATCAGAAAGAATGTTCGGTCTCTCTTTGTTCTCAACTTCCTTTGTCATGAGTGGCTTCGTCGATAACATTCCATTCACCGCAACAATGATACCAATAATAAAATCCCTTCCGAGGGTAAACCCTGAGATCTTCGTGAACTTGAAGCCAATCTGGTGGGCTTTATCATTGGGAGCCTGTCTTGGCGGGAATTTGACACCAATAGGTGCGTCAGCAAACGTCGTTGCTTTAGCCATACTCGAAAAATCTCAAAGAAAAAAGATGGGGTTCTGGCGATTCTTGAAAAACACTCTGTTGATCAACATATTGGTGTTTGTGATTGCATTGATATTCTTAGATATCAGGTATTTTTAACGAGTTTAAATGAGGGAGGCTAAAAGTAACAGCATGTCCTCCAAAACGAGTGTATTCATAATTTCAACAAGATCAGGATTCGATGTTTCCAAAAAGATTGAAGTAATTCTTAAGAGAAGGTTTTGTCCTCACCTGGATTCGTCGTGTAATATAACGTTTTATGAGTTGAACTCATTGAACAGCATCGATATGCCCAAGAAAAAAAACATCAGATTCTTCATCGCAATGTATGATGATCTTCCAATGATCAGTAAAAAAATTCAAAAGATACCTACACTATCCTCATTGACCAATGAAGGATTCTATGTAAAATGTTCAAAATCACTCAATGCAAACGATGTAGTAATAATCGCACGAAATAGTCTTGGAATATTACATGGTCTTGGAAAATTTCTGATGAGCTATGAATTCGATGAAGATGGTTTGATAAAGGACCTTGAATTTGTTGACTCCCCTGCTTTTGAGTTAAGAGGTATGTTTTTTGCTACCCATAAGCAAAACAATGTCACCGAATTCTGGGATATCAAACATTGGAAAGAATACCTGGAGGACATGATACTTTTAGGGTTAAACACCATAGGAGTGTACCCGATTCATTTTGCAAGATGGCCCGGAGTAATCCCCTGGGGAGAAAAGAAATGGTTTGTGTCTGAACAACGAAGAAGAGAATGGGAATACAGATGGAAGATTCATTTGGAACTTCCAAATATTGCCAAAGAATACGGATTGAGATATGGTATATGGGTTCCTCCCAACGATATCTTTCCAGCCCAACTACAAGAAAATTGGAGCTTTGGAGACCCTTACGTTTGTCCATCGATACCACAGGCGCGAGAGACGATTCTATATGATCGTGAAGAGTTGTTCAAATCATTGAGCAATGTGGATTTTATTTTTATACCATCAGGAGACGAAGGAGGATGCAAAAAATGTGATAAAATTGGTCCATGTCATCCCTGGGTGAAGACTTATTTGGAGCTGGTGGAAGACACATATAGGATACTGCAAAAATATCATCCCAAAGCCAAAATTTGGATATCAAATCAAGCCCTCGATTATGAACAACAGCGAATACTCTTTGAATATTTGAATACAAAAGCCCCGGATTGGTTGGAAGCTTTGGTATATGGCCCGGGCGGAGACATACTGCGAACTTACCTCAATCCAGAAAGAGAGAATACAAAACTTGAGTATATGCAATTTGGAGAGATGAACAGGTATCTAAAGGAACTGTTTAGATTACTGCCTGCGAAGTATAAGATAATTCTATATCCAGATATAACACACCCTTATAGAGCCCAATATGAGATAAACAAGCTGGATAGACGAATAGCCTTGATTTGTGGACGCGAGGATGCACCTATATTCATGGGAATTGATATGAAGGATATCCACGATAGAACCGCTGTTTATGCTGAAGGATCTATTCCCTACACCGAAGGAAACCACGATGATTTTAATAAAGCAGTCTGGTTGAGATTAAATTGGGATCCATATAAAGATATCAATTCAATCGCCAAAGAGTACTGTAAACTCTTTTTCGGTTCGGATATGCTAAATGATATTACGAAAGCTATGAACATCGTCGAAAAGGTTTGGCATCGAAGATTGGAAAACTCAAAATACGATATCGATGAATTGAACATGATAATAGAAAAAGTAGATTCTTCTCTTGGCAACAGGGTCAAGAACAATTGGCGTTGGTATATGATAAAATTCATTTCTCTTTTATTCAAATACATGCAAACGAAAATTCATGACGATAAAAAATACAGGCCAGAATTCGAAGAACTGATACTAAAATCATTAAATCATGAGAAACTGCTGCTGAAGACTATCAATAATATCATAGCCGTTCACAGCAAAAGGACAGAAGAGTACAACGATATAAAAAAACAACTACTTGACATTGCCAAACGAATAGAAGAAATACATCGAATGAAACTGTATGCCTCTGTGGAACGTTTGGATATGAACATGACAATCTTGGACTGGATGACTCAAGAACTCAAAAAGGCAATGGTATCCAGGGATAAAATCAACCTGAGAGATGAAATTGAAAAGATTTTGAGATACGAAGATCCAGGTCCTGGAGGCTACTATGATGATCTCGGGAATTTCGATAAACAACCACATCTTTTGGAAGATTCCAGAGTACTATTCGCTGTCAATCTGAAGAACATTAATCCTGAAGTTAGATTGTCGCAGAATACCCACGCTTGGGCAGAAAAAGGGTTACCAATTGTTTTGATCTACAATGATGTGGATAGCAAAGTAGAGTATACAATCAAGGTTACATACTTGGCTGACGAATGGAGTATCGGGACTCTTCAGAAATTATACGCCAACGGTCATTTGATTCATGATGAATTGGAACTGCCATCTTTCAACCCCGAGCAGTACGTGTTTTCGATTCCAAAGGATGTATACGCCAATGGCAGCTTGAGGTTGGAATTCGTTTCCACAAATGGTAGAGCCTCTGTCTCAGAAGTTTGGTTGATGAGAAAACACGCTTTGAAATAGTGCAAAAATGTCGGAAATTCTTCGTTCAAATCAGCTTACCGAACAAACTGGACACTTTGGATTTTTCGATAATTTAATATATTCGAAAATGTTACTCTTCAAATCGAAATGAAACAATTTTCCAATCAACTTGCTTTTCCCATTCAGAAAATTGAAAGCTTCCTTTGCCTGGTAAAATCCTGCAAGAACATTCGTGAAAGTTATTATTCCGGGTTTTTCTTTCTTCAATGGCTTAACAGGATGGAAACAACGATAGCACGCCGTCTCCTCCGGAACGTAAATGAAGACCGTTCCTATGAATCCCTCCACACCAGCTTCTATGAAAGGTATCTTGTTCTTTACACAAAAATCATTTACGATGAAGCGAGTTTCGGCGTTATCAACGCATAACAATATTAAGTTGAAACATTTGAGGTTTTCCACATTTTCATCGTTCAGTTTCATTTCAAAGAATCTTAGATTTTCAACACTTGAAAATCTTTCCTTCAAGACCTGGATTTTGCTTTTTCCAAGGTCATTGATTGTGTAAAATATTTGCCTGTGTATGTTGCTCTCTTCGACACGGTCAAAATCAAAAATCACTATTTCATTGGAGAGATTCACTTTTAGCTCCAACAATCCCTTCAATGCTGAAAGACCGAGTCCTCCTGCGCCTATTATCGCCATTCTCATTGTAAGAACACCTCTGGGAACTCGATTTCAACAACTTTTTCGAATTCATCGTCTACAATATGCTTTACGATTTCCGATGTCAAAATACAGGCCAACATTCTTTTGTCTACAGTATTCTTTGTATCATACTTCCAAAATTCAAAATATTTTGAGAAAGATACCACCGTTGTTGTATCATCTTTTTTGAAGTTCACATGGAAAACACCTTTGTTTGAAAAAAAGGAGGTCCTTTTATTGTTCCCTATGATGTACAATCTCTCAAATTTTGCAAAATCCAAGTCTTCGATCTTTTCAACATTCAAAAAAGGATTCCTGATTTTCAAGTTTTCCCTGTAATCATCCGGATCTCGTAAAAAAATCGTTCTAAATCCTATCGATGCACATAAAAATATAACATCCTTTGAAATGGTATCATAGGTATTAACGAGTAGAGCCGAACTCATGATTTTGATCTGACCTGTCTCGCCTATTTCTGGAATTTTTATTTGTCGAGAGTAAAATTTATCGATGAGGAAGGTATTTTTATTTATATTCACAAAAAGTCACCCCCAAAAATTTTATCATACACATATAAAGGAGGGATAGAATGAGTCAGATACCAAAAAAAATCTTGGAGGAAATCGAAAAACTGAGAGAAGAAATAGAATATCACAATTATAGATACTATATACTCAATGATCCTGTGATCACGGATCAAGAATACGATGAATTGATGAAACGGTTGATAGAGCTCGAAAAGAAATATCCAGAACTCGTCACCCCCGATTCTCCCACTCAAAGAGTTGGTGGAAAAGTCGCTGAAGGATTCAAGAAAGTCAGACATTCGATCAGGATGCTGAGTCTCGATAACACCTACTCCGAAGAGGAATTGAAAAAATTCAATGAAAGAATAAAGAGAACACTCGAAATCGAGAAAGTCGAGTATGTAGTTGAACTGAAAATAGATGGTTTTTCAGTCGCATTGCGATACAAAGATGGTAAATTCGAACAAGGAATCACCAGAGGAGATGGAATAACAGGCGAAGACATAACCGAAAATTTGAAAACTGTCAAATCTATTCCATTGAGGTTAAGAAAAAAAATAAATGTGGAAGTTCGTGGCGAAGTCTATATGTCAAAAGATGAATTCAATCGAATAAACCAAGAACGTATGAAAAAAGGGTTGCCGCTTTTTGCAAATCCTCGAAATGCAGCTGCCGGAACCATGAGACAATTCGATAGTTCTGTTGTGGCAAGAAGAAACTTGGATTCCTTCATCTATTATGTGATAGATCCCGAGAGTCACGGCTTGAAAACTCAAAGTGAAACATTGAAATTTCTAAAATCCATCGGTTTTAAAGTCAATCCCAATTACATTGTTACAAACGAGTTAGGCGAAATAATAGATTACTGGAATTACTGGATAGAGAACAGAAAAAAGCTCGCTTACAACATCGATGGATTGGTTATAAAGGTTAACAAAATCGAGTATCAGAAATTACTCGGTGAGACAGCTAAAAGCCCAAGATGGGCAATAGCATTCAAATTTCCTGCAGAACAGGTTAGAACGAAAATAACGGGAGTGACCGTTCAAGTAGGAAGAACAGGTGTTCTGACACCTGTAGCAGAACTTGAACCAGTTCAATTAGGAGGCACAACTGTTAAAAGAGCTTCTCTACACAATTTTGATTATATAAAAGCCAAGGATATTAAGATAGGGGATACAGTACTGATAGAAAAGGCTGGGGAAATAATACCGCAAGTTGTGAAATCAATTAAAGAACTCAGAACTGGGAAGGAAAAAGACATAGAAGTACCAACAAGTTGCCCGGTGTGTGGTGGAAAGGTAGGTAAACTAAAAGAGGATGAAGTGGCCATAAGGTGTTTGAACCCACACTGCCCAGCTAAATTGAAAAGGGCAGTGGAAATCTTTGTTTCGAGAGAAGCAATGAATATAGAAGGAATTGGTGAAAAATTGATAGACCAATTGATTGATAAAGGAATAGTCAAAGATATAGCTGATATTTATTATTTAACCCCATTTGATTTGATTCCTCTTGAAAGAATGGGGCCAAAGGCTGCAGATAATATATTGAAAGCGATTGAAAAGAGCAAGAGATCGCCACTGCATAAATTGATAACCGCATTGGGAATACCATTCGTTGGAAGTAAAACTGCGGCTGTGCTTGCGGAACACTTCAAAAACTTAGACAGACTTGCAAAAGCGAGTTATGAAGAGTTGATGGAAATCGAAGGGATAGGTGAAGAAATCGCTAAAAGCATTGTGGAATATTTCTTATCCGATAAAACAAAAGAAATAATCTCAAAACTTAAGAAAGCGGGTGTCAATATGAGTGGAGAAGCAAAAGAGGAGGAAGAAAAATCATTGAAAGGTTTGAGATTCGTTGTAACCGGTACTTTGAAAAACTATACACGTTCTGAGATAGAGGAGTTGATTAGAAAGAAAGGAGGCATGGTTAGTAATTCAGTTTCCAAAAAGACGGATTATCTGATATTGGGTGAAAATCCTGGTTCTAAGTACCAAAAAGCTTTGCAACTGGGAACCAAAGTGATCACGGAAGAAGAATTTGAGAAAATGCTGAAAAGAAGATGATTGCGAATGGGTTTGGAAATGAGTTGGGAACCAATATTCGTTTTTTCGATATTCGTATTCACTTACTTTATATTCATTAGTGGAAAGATAAGAAGTTCATTGATAGCGTTTTCAATGGGATTGTTGATAATTCTATCAAAGGCAGTCAAAGGATTCAATCTTCAGGACCTTGGAAGGATAATTGATTTCAACACCATCGGTCTTTTGATAGGGATGATGATAATCGTCGGGGTAATGAAGACAACTGGTGTTTTTCAGTACGTTGCTATAAAAGTCGTGAAATTAGTCAAGGCCAATTTCAGATTGATTTTTGTATTTTTCTCAATAACGATATTCGTCTTCTCAGCGTTTTTAGACAATGTAACAACGATTCTGCTGTTTTCACCTCTAATTTTTTTGATAACTGATACCCTTGAGATCGATCCGACTATTTTCATGTTGGTGGCAATGTTTTCTGCAAATATCGGCGGCACAGCTACACTAATAGGTGATCCACCGAACATACTTGTGGGAAGTGCAAGCAAAAAAAGTTTCTTAGATTTCATAGGATACATGGGTCCAATAGCGCTTTTAATGCTCGCAATCGTTTTGTCTTTCTATACAGCTTTTTTCAAAAGCTATTTCAAAGTCAACAAAGAAAAGTTGAACAATTTTCTAACGATGGATCCAAAAAAGGTCATAACGGACAGAAGATTGTTTCTATCGTCTCTAATCGTTTTTTTTGGTGTGATAATCGGCTTTCTTTTACACGAGATGATGGATTACGAAATGGCTCTGATAGCCTTATTCGGTGCATCCGTGATTCTGATAGTATCTCAAAAAAGTTTTGAGGAAATCTCATCGAGTATAGAGTGGGATACGATCTTTTTCTTTATAGGTCTTTTCACGCTCGCATATGCAATGGAAGAGGTTGGGATAATAAGGGTATTTACCAGATTGATCCTCGAATTTTCGGACCATCCCTTGATACTGGGAATACTCATAATCTGGCTTTCAGGAATCATTTCGGCGTTCATCGGAGCAGTACCAACCGTGGCTGTCATGATTCCTATTGTGAAAGCACTCGTTAATTTGGGATTACCTCAAGATCTTTGGTGGGCACTGGCAATGGGCGCATCCTTTGGAGGCAATGGCACGATAACTGGTACCGCAGCCAACATGATAGGGAGCGGACTCTTAGAAAAGCACTTAAACACAAAAGCGAATTACTTGAAATTCATGAAGCATGGTTTTCCAGTAATGCTCTTGTGTTTGCTGATCAGCAGTTTTTATTATTTGATCAGGATGCTATGGTAAAATTTAGTTGATATCATATACGTAGAGGTGGGAATCGGCTTGTTGGCAAACGTTGAATACAGGGTTCTTGACAAAGGTTTTGTGAGACTCGTGGACCACATGGGAAACGATCTCTCAGCAGTTGAAGCAGCACGTGTTTCATATGGTAAAGGATTGTCCTCGGATCCACAAAGGGATAAGAAACTCATCTTCTATTTGATGAAACATGGTCATGAAACTCCATTTGAACACATTGTTTTCAAATTTCATATCAAAGCACCGTTATTCGTTGCACGACAATGGTTTAGACATAGAATAGCGAGTTACAACGAAATAAGCGGTAGATATACCCAACTCAAAGATGAATGGTACATTCCTGAGAACATAAGGGTACCGGATGTCACTAATAAGCAAGGAAGTGTTTTCGTTTCAGAAAGAAAGGATGAAGCTAAGATATTGAATTTAATCAAAGAAAGCATTGAAAAAAGCTACTCCGTGTACAAAGAGTTGTTGGAAAATGGGGTTGCAAGAGAACTTGCAAGGATAGTTTTGCCCCTATCGATGTACACACAATGGTACTGGACCGTCAATGCCAGGAGTTTGATGAATTTTTTGAATCTCAGAGCGGATTCACACGCACAATGGGAAATAAGACAATACGCTGTGAAAATAGCGGAGATCTTCAAAAAGCTTTGTCCATGGACTTTTGAAGCTTTCATGAAGTACAGATATTCAGGTGATGCTTTGAAAAAGGAGGAAATCAACGATGAAACTTTCTGAAATAGCTAAGATATTGAACGCAAAGATCCTGACTTGTGAGGATAAAGCTGACGAAATCGATATTAAGATAGTTGGAGCATCTGATATGATGAGCGATGTGCTTCTTATTGCAAAACCGGGAATGTTACTCATAACAGGTCTTAACTCTCCTCAAGTGATTAGAACTGCCAATATCGTTGGAATACCTGCAGTGGTCGTTGTAAGAAAAAATGTTGTACCATCTGAAACAATAGAAGCCGCGAAGAATTTTGGCATAGCTCTTCTTCATTCACCAATTCCAATGTATGTAGCCTGCGGAAAATTGTATGAAAAGAAACTTAAAGATGTGGCAGGGATAATAGAATGACAAAGAAAGATGAAACTGTGAATCCAGTTTCAAAGGACAATATGGAAAGACTGGATATTCTTATAGATGAACTTAAAGGTATCTTTTCAAATATAAAAGCTCATGAAATTATGAATACAAGTGTTGTAGTCATAATGCCAGATAGAACCTTGTATCAAGCTAAAGAACTTATGAGACTTAGAAAGATATCCGGCCTTCCTGTTTGTGATGAAAATGGAATGCTCGTCGGTATAGTGAGTATCGAGGATATAATAAAAGCTCTTGAAAACAATTATATAAATGACAAAATAGAAAGATGGATGACGAAAAATGTGGTGTGGATCTCTGAAGATGAGGAATTGATAGATATAGTCGAGAAGTTTTCGAGGTATGGGTTTGGAAGATTTCCAGTTTTGAATACGGAAACTCATAGAGTCATTGGAATAATAACCAAAGCAGATATATTAAGTACCATTTTGAATAAACTCAAGAACCTTTATGTAAGAGATCAGAGAATGACGAACGTACTTGAAAATACTGATTTACACAGCATTTCTCTGATAACAGGTGAGAAGCTCGATAAATCCGGTGCGGATTTTTACTTCGAAATAAATTACACGGATATAAATATGGCGGGAGTAGGGGCAGCTAAACTGAGAGAATTCTTGCTCTCAAAAGGTTTCAACGAAGAACTCGTTAGAAGAGTAGCAATAGCAACCTATGAAGCTGAAACTAATGTTGTTATACATAGTGAAAGCATAGGAAAGATATATTGCTTCATAAGAGATGACTTCATAAAGGTTAGAGTTGAAGATTACGGAAAGGGGATAGAAAATCTCGAGCTTGCAATGCAAGAGGGTTTTTCAACTGCTCCAGATTACATAAGAGAATTCGGTTTCGGAGCCGGTATGGGACTCGTGAACATGAAAAGGTGTTCCGATAAGATAGTGGTGGTATCAGAAGTAGGAAAAGGTGTGATAGTTGAGATGTTATTCAACATAAAAACTGGGAGGGAAGAAACTTGAAGCTCTCAGAAATAATAGAAAAATTGAATCTTGATGTAGTAGTGGCCAATGAACTTGATGATGTGGACGTGGTAAATGGATACACATGCGACCTCTTGAGTGAGGTTATGGCAAATTGTAAAAAAGGAACGGCGTGGATAACAGTGCAATCCCACTTGAACATCGTGGCCGTTGCAACCATATGCGGTGTGTCATGCATAATACTGGCAAATGATCACGACTATCCCCAAGAAACCATTCAAAAAGCAGAAAAAGAAGGCGTTGTGCTTTTAAAGAGCAAATTGAATTCTTATACTATCTCTGGAGAATTGTACAAATTAGGGATAAAATGAAAAGATTCTACTGCGATTTTCATATACATACTTGTCTTTCACCTTGCGCCGATATCACGATGGTACCAAATGTGGTGGGTGAGAAACTCCAAGAGGTTGGAATTGATTGGATTGCGATAGTTGATCACAATTCAACTAAAAATGTTAGGGTGTTTAAAAATACCTTGAAAAAGTATGGGATAGAGGTTTTACCAGGAATTGA
>DQYP01000162.1 GCA_011043375.1 Thermotogaceae bacterium
CTCAACGACTGATGTTCTTTTTTTTAGTGTTTTCCGAGACAATCCTTCTCAGTTGTAATCTTCCCAACTCATCTATGTTTATAACTTCTACATCTATTTCGTCACCAACTTTCAATATGTTATTTATATCTCTAACACGTTCTCCCATCTTTGAAATATGAACCAATCCCAATTTCCCTGGAAGCACTTCTACAAAGGCTCCATACGGTTCTATTCTTGTGACAACTCCCTTGAATTTTTGGCCTACTTCTATATCTCGCGTTATTTTTTCTGCTATTTCTTTAACACGCTTGATATTTTCTGGATCATTTCCAATGATCTTTATCCTACCATCTTCATCATCTATGACGATGTTCACATCATAATCTTTAGTCAATTTTTTCACTACTTTCCCACCGGGTCCAATTAATTCTCCAACTTTGAGAGGATCGATCTGGGTAACAACTATAACAGGTGCATATTTTGAAATTGAAGAACGTGGTTTTGAGATAGTTTCATACATTATGTCCAAAATCTTATTTCTTGCCTGTCTTGCTTGTTCTAACGCTTTTGCCATTATTTCTCTGTCTATACCGCTGACTTTCACATCCATTTGAAAAGCGGTTATCCCATCTCTGGTACCAGCAACTTTGAAATCCATATCCCCATAATGATCCTCAGTTCCAAGAATATCAGTTAATATGGCAACTTTATCGGTTTCTTTTACCAATCCCATTGCAACACCAGCTACATGTTTACGAATCGGTACACCAGCATCCATGAGAGCCAATGAACCAGAACAAACCGTAGCCATTGAAGATGAGCCATTGGATTCAAGTATTTCTGAAACCACTCTTATAGTATATGGAAACTCTTCTTCAGGAGGCAGAAGGTTTTTCAATGCCCTTTCAGCAAGATGTCCATGGCCTATCTCTCTTCTACTTGGTCCTCTTAAAGGTTTAACCTCTCCAGTGGAATATGGTGGGAAGTTGTAGTGAAGCATGAATCTTTTGGTTCCCTCTTCAAGGAGAGTATCAATAATTTGCTCATCCATGGGTGCACCTAAAGTTACTATTCCCAGGCTTTGAGTTTCACCACGAGTAAATAACGCTGATCCATGCGTTCGTGGGAAGAGCCCCACTTCACAGGTTATCGGCCTTATATCCTGTGGACTTCTACCATCCACTCTGAGTTTTTTTTCTACTATCATTTTTCTAACAGTTTTCTTCACTTTATCCTCATAGAATATCTTCAAAAGTTTCTCAAGATTTTCATCTTCCAATTCTACTTCTGATTTCAATTGTTCTAATAATCTATCCCTGTATTCTTTAATTGCGGTGTTTCTAGCATGCTTTCCCTTTGTGAGTAATCTAGTTTCAAGTTCTTGAAGATCTATCAACATCTCAAATTTATTTTTAATATCTTCCGGTAACTCTGGGAATTCCGACTTCATTTTTTCTATGTTGAATTCATTTATTATTTCCTCTTGAAACTCGACTAATTCTTTAATAGCAACATGAGCAATTTCCAAGGCATTCAGCATCTCTTCTTCACTAACTTCTTTTGCTTCCCCTTCAACCATTGTGACGGCATCCTTGGTACCCGCTACTACTATATCGATCATGCTTCTTTCCATATCTTTTTCTTTTGGAAATACTACATATTTTCCGTCTATATAACCAACTCTTACTCCCGCTACTACACCGTTGAATGGTATATTGGACAAATTTAAAGCAGTTGAAGCCCCAAAAATACCCCATGTATCTGGGGGATTCTCAGGATCCACAGATAAAACAGTAACCACTATTTGAACTTCATTCGTAAATTTCTCTGGAAATAAAGGTCTTATTGGTCTATCTATCAATCTTGCGGATAGGATAGCAGTTTCTCCTGGCTTACTCTCCCTTTTTATGAATCCACCCGGTATCTTACCGGCAGCGTAAAATTTCTCCTGATATTCAATCGTTAATGGCATAAAATCGAGATTGTTGCTGGGTTCTTCTGAAGCAGTTGCAGTTATCAGCAAGGCAGAATCTGCAAACCTTAACACGATGGATCCATTCGCCTGCTTGGCCATTTTACCACATTCCACACTTAATTCTCTACCAAAAAAGTCTTTTTTCCATGTTTTATACATTTTAATCACCTCTTACACTCAAATAATCTTGATGAGAAAAATAATTTTATCAATCCAAATACTTGAGATTCTAAATTCAGGAGCGGGTTTACACCCGCTCCTGAAAATTCGATTTTTTTTACTTTCTAAGTGAAAGTTTCGATATCAGTTCCTTATAAACCTCTGGTTTATCGTTTCGAAGGTATCTTAAAAGTTTCCTCCTCTTACCAACCATTTTCATTAAACCTCTTCTTGAATGATAGTCTTTAGGATGCTTTTTAAGATGTTCTGTGACGTGTCTTATTCTTGCTGTTAATAAAGCGATTTGGACTTCCACAGAACCAGTATCAGCATCATGAAGTTTAAATTCTTCAATTATCCGTGCCTTTTCTTCAGGCGTCAAAGACATTTGATATACACCTCCGTATTTTGATCCTCTAACCTAGAAAGGGATTAAACCACAATCCAAGTTAGGGTATGAATATTCTAACATGTTAGCTCAGTGTTGACAAGAGAACGGCTTTTATGAGAAAATTATTAGGCATAATAGTATTGCCCCCATAGTTCAACGGATAGAACGGCGGATTCCTAATCCGCAAATGGAGGTTCGATTCCTCCTGGGGGCACCATTCCAGTTCCTTCCCCCCCCAAAAGGGGGATTTTTTGTTGTATAATTCAATCGAGTTAAAAATGATTAGGTGGTGATAATATAAGAGCCCTAAGAAAAAGTTTTCGAGAAAATCTGAAAGCTTATTTATTTTTACTTCCATCTTTTGCAATACTCGGAACGTTTGTTTTTTGGCCATTGGTTTTTTCATTCGTCCTGAGTTTTTTTAAATGGGATTTTGCCCACCAGAAAGATCCTAAATTCATAGGTTTAAAAAACTACATGAAATTGTTTGAACTAAGGGAACCTTTGCCCTATTCTTTATTGCAATCGCTGGGTTACACAATGATGTATATCAGCCTTTGCTTGGTTATCGTACTTTTTTTGTATACCATTATAAAAAGAGAAAAAATCGGTTCTCTCTATTTTGCCTCAGTATTGAATTTTTCTTCGCTTTTTTTGAGTTACATGTTTCAAAACTCGTATTTACTTCTAATTCTCTGGAGTGTGAATTTTCTCGCTTTGATTTTGGTCATGATTAAAGCAAGATTCAACAGATATTTAAATCAGCACCTATTGTTTAGCATTGTAGTTTTCGTGTTCCTTTATATATTTCTGAGAAAAATCATTTTACCAGAAGGGAATACAAAAGATATATTTAATCTCATAGCACGCATAAAAGATGACTCTGATTTCATAAAATCCATATACAATACAACTTATTATGTTTTACTCTCAACACCAACAACAGTCTTTTTATCACTGGGTGTTGCACTGCTTTTAAATCGCGTTACCCACTTCAAGGGGTTCTACCGAACCTCATATTTTATACCATTTGTAACTTCAATAGTCGCTATATCACTTGTTTGGCAGTGGATATTCAACGATGAATATGGACTTTTAAACTACATTCTTTCATGGTTCAACATTTCAAAGATCCCTTGGTTGAAAGACGAAAAATGGACAATTCCGACCATTGCAATAGTGTCGATTTGGAAAAATTTGGGGTACGATGCTGTAATCTTTCTTGCTGGCCTTCAAAGTATAGATAAGTCTTACTATGAAGCAGCCGAAGTTGATGGAGCCAAGCGATATCAAAAGTTTTTCTATATAACCTGGCCTCTTCTCTCGCCAACCACCTTTTTTATACTAGTGGTTTCAATGATAGGAAACTTTAAGGTTTTCACAACCGTATACGTTTTGTATAACCAGCTACCTGGTCCATACAATCAAAGCGGATTAACAGTTGTCTACTACGTATTCAGAAAATTTTATCAGGAGCAAAAAATGGGTGAAGCTTGTGCAATAGCTTACATGTTATTTCTAATCATACTCATACTAACAATCGTACAACTCAGAATCGGAAAAGAAAAAGTACAATATGAAAACTGAATTATTTTCGAGAGGAGGTTACAACCCTCATTGAAGAAGTTCACATTGGAACTTATCGTGTATTTAACAATAACTATTGGTGCTCTGATAATGTTAATGCCATTTTTGTGGATGTTGGATACTTCCTTTAAGCTACAGAGTGAAGTTCTCACATGGCCTCCAAAATGGATAACAAAAAACGTATTCACTAGTCGTAATTTAAAAGTATTTGTAGATTTTTCTAAAAAAGGAGATTTGAATTTCGAGAATCTGACTTTAAATGAAATAATGAATTTATCCCTAATAGAGCAGGAGAAAGAAAAAGAGAACTCTTTGATGTTAAAAATATTTGATGATCCACCTATTAGGGGAAAATTGCATATAAGTATTTTATCCCCAGATGGTTCAAACGCTAAATTTGCAAAGGTTGTGACCGAAAGCGATAAAAAAAGACTTTTGAATATTTTACAAGCTAACAAACCTATCCCTGAAGATGTGAATACAAAGTTAGCTCGATTGATTGAGACTTCTAGTTCAACTATTGATCTCATAGGAAAACTATTCGAGGAATTTTTTCACTCTGAGGACTCAATATTCAATAGGAAAAAGTTCGTTGATAGTTCAGGGAATACAATAAACAACGTTTTGAACAAGCTCAACAATTATGAAAAAAAGATTTTGAATCATAGAATTTTGAGAATAAACAAAAACGACTCCTCAGAATTAAAAGCCGAAAAAGAATTTTTAAAGGTGGCAATAAAAAATTATATGATTACCAAACGCCGTGCTCTATTTTTGATAAAGAATGAACTGCATGACTATAAAAAAGGCTTGCACAGCATATTGAAATTAAATGAAATAAATGAGCTACTTCAAAGGTTTTCAAAGATCCCAAATATAGATCAATATGTTGACAAAAACAAGTTGCAACTTTTAAAAGTTGATATTCTATTGAATTTCATAAAAAGAAATTTTGATATTCCCATTGAAGAATGGAAAAATCTACTATCGTTGTTCATCGATTTTCATGAGTTCTTCAAATCTATTCAAAAGAATAGGTTGGAGTCAAACATTCTGGTGGTGGCATACAAAACCGATAGTGAAATTACCAAGGATTTTGTAAGTCGTCTTGAAAAAATTGATTTGCCGGATTATGTGATGAAAAAAACTTTGAAGCTTTTCAAAGAAAACCGTTCAAAATTTTTAAGTGAATTCATTAATTGGATAAATGAAATAGCAATAGCAAAATTAGAAGGTGTTGTAGCTAAGGATTATATACGCGATTTCATAGATAAGTTGGGTAAAATAACATCTGTGTTTAGGGATTTGAATATAGAGAATTCCCAAAAAAGGGTATTGCTTGAAACTCTGTTCAATTATTCTTTTGACAATCGAGATATTCCAGAGGTGTTGAAAAACAAGTTGATCAGCCTACTGGGTAACAATCAGTATAAGCTACTAATTAGGAACATGAATAACTTGTCCAAAGTGATAACCAAAAGAACTAATAAGGAAAAAGTCTTACATGTTTTGGAAGAAAGGTTGGAACTCATCGAATACTTGAAAACAATAAATGCTGTTTACAACAGAGCTACAACCCAGTTAAACATCATCAAGGGGCCAAAAATTATCAAAGATGTCAGCAAAGAAGGTGATGACACTTTAAGAATAACCTTCGATAAAGTTAGAAGTTTTTGGTTCGAGGATGAATCATTCAAAATGAAGGCAGAGTTCTCATTCAAGGAAACCTTATTGAATCTTTTTCAAAACTATTTGGATGCTTGGAAAGCTGCTCCATTTTCAAGATACTATTTCAATACAATATTTGTATCCCTTACAACAACGGTATTAGAGATAATATTTGCTTCAATGGCGGCATTTGCTTTTGCAAAACTAAATTTCTTTGGAAAAAATATTATATTTCTTCTTTTCCTTTCAACAATGATGGTACCAGGAGAAGTATTGTTGGTTCCAAATTATATCACACTGGCAAAATTGGGGTGGTTGGATACGTATTATGCATTGATAATACCCTGGACTGTGAGTGTTTTTGCCATCTTTTTGATAAGACAACACTTTTTGGCTTTACCAAACGAATTATATGATGCAGCCAAAATGGATGGATGTTCCGATTGGAAATTTCTATGGGAAATAATGGTTCCGCTCTCAAAGCCAGTAATAATAACTGCAGCACTTTTAAAATTTGTTAGTAGTTGGAATTCTTTCTTGTGGGTTTTGATAGTGACTAAGAGTCCAGAAATTAGAACATTACCCGTTGGGTTACTCAATTTCAGCAGTGAAGTTGGAACATTGTATAATCAATTGATGGCCGCTTCTACTTTTTCTGTGCTGCCTGTAATAATCGTATTTCTCTTTGCACAGAAGTATTTTATAAGAGGTATATCAAGAACTGGACTGAAATGATTGATTGGAGGGAATAAGATGAAGAAATTAATTCCAATCTTTTTGATTATATGTACACTGATAATACTGAATGGTTGTGATCTCTTCAATAAAGAAGTGAAAAATGACTCTAACATTGATTTTTATGTTGAATGTGTCAAGCTACCAACTAACTTTGTGCAAGAAACTCAAAGAGCAGTTATAACGATCGCAGTACAAAAAATCAATTTTTCAGATGTGGATATGGTTGACGTTGATAGAGAATTTCAACTTCTTTCTTCTTCACTAATTCCTATCTGTAGCCTCAAGGTTCGTAACGATATTTACCAACCATATCTGACTTTAATTTTATCCCCAAAAGCTACTGTGGATGTATACAATGGTAATTTACTAATAAGTACTCATAACTTAACTTTAGCATCTACTACTTTGAGCGCTTCGTTAGTTAAGTATGAATCGTATGATCTTGAAAGTTATGATTCCTTGGATATAAACAGTGATGAGAACTTCTACATTCTCATGGATTTTTCTAATATATCTGATCTTTATTCAGATATTTCTATTGCGACTCCCAATATATACTTTTCGAAAGCCGAGGATTTAGTAAATGTAAGTGGAAGAATATGGGGAAATTCAGAATACAGGATAGAATTTAATTCGCCAGCTTATTTATTCAACACCTTCACCACTTCACAAAATTACAGCATCAAACTTTTCAAAGGAGCATATGACGTTTCAATCGAAGTTTATGAATTTGATAATGATTTCCCAACGACTTCAACATCATTGAGCCCAATCGAGGATACAACACAAGATTTTTTTCCGGAGTGAGGTTTCGTGAATGGTATTTAATCCTCTAAAAAAGCCCATGAAAAAACAGAAAAGGAAAAAAAGAAAAAAGATCGATAATTCCTTTAAGATAATAATTGCAGTTTTAGTTTGTATAGTGGCATGGGCTATTTTTTTAACAATTAAATCTATGATAAACTACAAAGAGGTGTTGAAAGTATATGAAGTTAAAAAAAAGGAATATGAACTTTTGAGGGAAAAATTGGAATCTAAAGAAAAGGAATTGGAAATCCTTAGGAAGGTGTTACAAGAATATGAATCGGTTCGTGATAACAACATCTTACAAACCAAACCGTCAACAAGTAGTAATGGCGAAAAAAATAGCAAATGAGTTCTCTTACAAATATGTGCCAAGAAAAAAACTAAAAAAAGATGATCTTGATTTTTTCTATGTCGTTGAAAAAAACGGGCGGTTAGTTATAAGGGGAAAAAATCTCGAGTTTTTTTTCCATCCCTCAATTGCCAAGGTAAGATTTTTAAACATCAAGAAAGGACTGAAAGACTATCTAATAGAAGCTCTGGAACCTTTGGGAAATGAAACAGTTCTTGATTTAACCTTCGGGCTAGGAAGCGAAGCAATTCTAATGGCAAACTTTTTACCTAACGGAAAAGTGATAGGTGTAGAAGGATCGATACATATATACACTGTAGTGAAATATGGTTTGCGGACATACAGGGATCGCAGTGACTGGATAAACGAAGCTATGAAGCGTATCGATCTGTGGTATGGAAATTTCAAGGAACTGATAAAAGGGTTGCCAAATGACAGTGTCGATGTTGTATATTGTGATCCCATGTTTGAGAATCCTATTTTTGAATCAAACTCAATGAATCCATTGAGAAAATTTGCCGTTTACGATTCAATAGATACTTTTGACGTTGAACATATGATGCGAATAGCAAAAAAGAAGGTAATTCTTAAATCACGAGTGGGAGATACTATGTTCGAAAAAATAAAGGTTGATAAACTATTGAAGGGAAAAAATAGCGTTATAATATATGGGGTGATATTCAAAAATTGAGAATACCGATAATCTGTGGCCCTACA
This sequence comes from Thermotogaceae bacterium, assembly GCA_011043375.1. Taxonomy (GTDB): domain Bacteria; phylum Thermotogota; class Thermotogae; order B21-G9; family HyVt-16; genus HyVt-16. The sequence goes on from DQYP01000162.1 coordinate 8,374, forward strand.
GCTGTTGGGAAAACGAGAATATCTATTGAAATTGCGAAAGAATTTGATGCAGAGATAATTTCCATGGATTCCATGCAGATATACAAATACATGGATATTGGGACCGCAAAACCTTCCTTAATAGAAAGGAAAATGGTCCCACATCATATGATAGATATTGTTTATCCCGATGAGGAATATAATGTTTATAAATATGTAAAAGAAGCACTCAAGATAGTTGATAATATTCGATCAAGGAGAAAATTACCTATTTTTGTTGGCGGTACAGGATTGTATGTTGATGGATTAACAAAAGGAATAATAGAGGTTGAACCAGATAAAGAATTGAGAAAAAAACTGAAAAAATTCGAAGAAAAAAATCCAGGTTCTTTGCGTTCCATGTTAGAAGAATTTGATCCTTTAGCAGCACAGAAGATACATCCTAACGATTTGAAGCGAATAATTAGAGCCTTAGAAGTCATATTGAAAGTGAAACGTAAATTCTCTGAACTGCAAAAGAATGTTGTTTCTTCTGGGGATTTTGTATTGATTATCTTGAACCGTGACAGGAAAGAATTATATGAAAGAGTGAACCAAAGGGTTGAAAACATGATTGAATCGGGATTAATAGAGGAAGTGAAAGAGTTGTTAAACATGGGATACAAACCCAATTTGAATTCCATGAAGGCAATAGGATACAAAGAAACTATAGATTTCATAAGGGGAAAGTACAAATTCGATGAATATGTTCATGTCCTGAAACGAAACAGTAGGCACTATGCAAGGAGACAATTGATATGGTTCAGAAGATATCACGACAACACTTATTGGATTAATCTTTCGGAAATGCCTTTTGACAAAAGTATAGAAGAAATTTCAAAGATTATCAGATCTTGTTTTCCAAGTTGATCTAAATATTGGTTTGAGGTTATCATAAAGTTTGAATAAATTTCCAACCTTTATAAGTTTTAGTAGGAGTGTTTCTTATTTTAGGAACAATAAGTCTTTTGGTATTTTTCAATACTCTAAGTTAACAAAATCTTGAAAATTCGGGGAGGGAAGGTAATGGTTGAAAAGTTTAATCTTCAAGATCGTTTTTTAAATCAATTAAGGACAAACAAAGTAGAAGTCAAAATCTATCTTGTTAATGGTTACCAAACCAAGGGAATTATAAGATCATTTGACAATTACACGGTATTAGTTGAGGAGGGTAAAAACCAGAGCCTTATTTACAAACATGCAATAAGCACTGTTGTGCCAAGTAGTTATGTCAAATTAGTAAAGCAACGGGAGGGAAGTAATGAAAATGGAGGTGATCAATAAATAGAAACACTTGAAAACAATAAAGCAATTATCTGTGCAGTGGAGCTAAAAATGAAAACACATTCGAATTATTATGTTTTCAATGATATAGAGGAATCTTTGGATGAGCTTGAAATGTTAGCTAAAACTTTGAATTTTGATGTGGTAGATAGAGTTACTCAAACATTGGAAAAGTTTGATCCTTCGTTTTACATTGGAAAAGGGAAATTGGAAAAAGTGAGACAAATGATCGATGATCTCAAGGTTGAGAACGTAATATTTGATGATGAATTGAGTCCAAGTCAACTTAGAAACATAGAAAACAAATTGAATTGTAAAGTTCTCGATAGAACGCAACTAATATTGAATATTTTCGCAAAAAATGCAAGGAGCGCCGAAGCAAAATTGCAAGTAGAATTAGCTCAGTTAGAATATTTGCTTCCAAGATTATATGGAAAAGGAAGACAATTATCGAGATTAGGTGGTGGAATAGGAACCAGAGGACCTGGTGAAACTAAGTTAGAAGCTGATAAGAGAAAAATAAAAAAGAAAATAAGGATTTTAAGAAAAAAACTGGAGACTCTTTCAAAGCAACGAGAACTTAGAAGATCTAGGAGACTGAAGAACAAAATTCCCACAGTTGCAATTGTAGGATACACTAATGTTGGTAAATCAACACTCCTTAAACGGTTATCCAAGTATGAAAATATTGTTGTTGAAGATAAATTGTTTTCAACCCTTTCTTCATTAACTAAGAGAGTTAGATTGATAAATGAAAGGGAGATTTTATTTACAGATACTGTTGGATTCATAAAGAAATTACCTCATACTATAATAGAAGCGTTTAAATCTACGCTTGAGGAAATAAAATATTCCAATTTGATTTTAATAGTGATTGATTCTTCTGATAGATATTATGAGCATAAGCTTTTTGTTGTTGAAAAAGTCTTAGAAGAAATTGGCTCGATGCACCAACAAAGGATATTAGTTTTCAATAAGATAGAAATCTGTCCAAATGAATGGTTGGAGAACCTAAGAAACAAACACCCAGATTCGATTTTCATATCGGCAAAAAGAGGGATTGGAATTAAGAAATTATTAGAAATGGTAGAGAAAGAAATTTTTGAAGAAAATATTCATGATGAGGTGATTTAAAATTGAAAAAGGTAATATTGTTGTTCATCGTATTTTCTATAATTTTCACATTTTATAGTTTTGCCAGCGTTTCTTATTTTCTTCCAGTCAAGAATTTCAAAACTTACTTGACTTCGGCTTTTGGTGAATATCGACCTTCTATGACAAAAAGTGTTTCACATTTTCATATGGGTGTGGATTTTTCAACAGCTTACAGAAGTGGTGTACCAATAGCCGCAGTCACCGATGGTTACATAGAGAAAATAGACATAGATGACGATGATATCTACGGTTACACAGTTTATATAAGGCATGATGATGGATATCTCTCTGTTTATGCACATCTCAGCAAATTCGGCGATAACTTAAGCTATCTTTTTGAATCACTCAAAAAGGAATTTGGAAAGAATAGAATAGAAATTTTTTTCTCACCAAACGAGATAAGAGTAAAGAAGGGTGAGATAATAGGCTTCTCAGGTCAAACTGGTGAAGCCTTGGCCCCACATTGTCATCTTGAAATAAGAGACACTCAGAAAAATATTGCTATAAATCCTTTAAATTTTTTATCAGATTTTGTTACAGCCCCTAAAGGTGATATTAGAATATTAGGGTTGAGAATAAACGGTAGGGAAGTTTCAATAGCAGACAAAATTCATTATTTCACGGGTAGCTTGGTAAACATGGAAATCAATGCCACACTGAAAACTGACAGGAATTCATTGGGGCTGTATAAAATAGAGCTTTATATGGACGGAGTGTTAGTTTACCAGATATTGTTCGATGAGATCTCATTCGATGATTTTGAGGCAGCTGATGTTCTATTCGGAAGAAATTCAAATGCATCAAATTATTGGTATAAGCTCTACTCACCTGAAACACTATCAGTCGTTAAATTGAACAAACTACCTATAGAGTTTCCATCAGAGAGTGCTGTAAAAATAGTTGTGGAAGATTTCTGGGGAAGGAGTAAAGAACTGAAATTTCGTTTGTTGAGGCGGTGATTGGATGTTCTGGAAAAGAAAGAAAAATATGCACAAAAACCCTTTTTACAATCAACGTGATTACATCGTAATGTATGTCCAATGTGATAATTGTGGTGAAGTGTTTAGAAGTCACATAAGAAAATCCAGTGAGCTTCTTTCCAATTTTCAGGGAAAGGCAAGTTATATTTTGAATAAGGAGTTGATAGGTTCCAAATGTCCAAACCGTATAAATATATATGCTGAGTTTACCAGTAGTTTCAAGCCTTTGAATTACGAAATCAATGGCGGACATTTCATAACTAAAGAAATGTATGAAGAATACGAACAAAAGGAAAAGGAGGAAAGGGAATGAGCAAAAAATTCTTCACAAGTGAAAGTGTAACGGAAGGACACCCCGATAAAATCGCTGATCAAATTTCCGATGCGATTTTGGATTCCATAATTGCACAAGATAAGAGAGCCAGAGTCGCTGTCGAAACTCTTGTTACCACTGGTGTGGCTATAGTTGCAGGTGAAATTTCCACTCGAGCATATGTTGATATACCAAAAATAGTCAGACAAACCATATTGGATATCGGTTACACAAGGGCGAAATATGGATTCGATGGTGAAACATGTGCTGTATTGGCCACTATAGACGAACAATCTCCCGATATAGCGCTTGGAGTGGATGAAGCATTGGAAGCCAAAACTGGTGAGATCTATACTGAAGATGAAATTGAGAAACTTGGTGCAGGAGATCAAGGGCTGATGTTCGGATATGCAACCAATGAAACCCCTGAATATATGCCTCTTCCGATTGTTTTATCACACAAACTTGCAATGCAATTAACAAAAGTTAGAAAGGAGAAAGTATTGCCATTTCTCAGACCCGATGGAAAAACACAAGTAACAGTAGAATTTGATGAAAATATGAAGCCTATCAGAGTAGATACAGTGGTCGTTTCTGCACAGCATGATCCGAGCATAACTCTGGATGAACTTAGAGAAGCAATCGTGGAGAATGTTATAAAACCAATCATTCCCGAACAATTTATGGATGACAAAATTAAGATACTTGTAAATCCAACAGGCAGATTTGTTTTAGGTGGCCCTCATGCTGATACAGGACTCACCGGTAGGAAAATAATAGTCGATACTTATGGTGGATGGGTACCACACGGCGGTGGAGCATTTTCAGGTAAAGATCCAACAAAAGTCGATAGATCTGCAAGTTATATGGCAAGGTATGTTGCTAAAAATGTTGTGGCGGCAGGTTTGGCTGACAAATTCTCAATTCAATTAGCCTACGCTATAGGAGTTGCTCAACCAGTTTCGATCTATATCAATACACACGGTACTGGAAAAGTTGATGAACAGAAACTATTGAAAACTATCAAGGAAATATTCGACTTCAGACCCGGAGCAATCATCAAAAAACTCAATCTTCTAAGACCCATATATAAGAAAACAGCTGCTTATGGTCATTTTGGAAGAATGGATGATGATTTTACATGGGAAAGATTGGATATGGTGGATGAATTGAAACGCGCTTTTTCATGATAGAATTGAAGCCATTAGGAATTTAATATTCTATATACATTTTATTAACTACAAATATGGTAAAATGAATTTTTAGTGATGAATGTGATGAATATTCAAACACTTGAGCCAGGTTTAAAGTCCTTGAGATTATAAAAAAGGCACCAGGCTCAGTGGTTGTATACAAAAAAAGGAGGTGGGTTTTTTGTACGCTATAATCGATGCCTGTGGAAGACAGTACAAAGTTACTGAAGGTGAAACGGTAAGAGTTGAAAAACTTAATCTACCGATAGGAGAAAAGGTAGCATTTGACAAAGTTCTTCTGGTAGCCGACGAAAATGGTGCGGAAATTGGAAAACCATTTTTAGAGAATGTAAAGGTCATTGGGGAAATTGTTGAACATTTCAGAGGAAAAAAAATCATGGTCGTAAAAAGGCGACCAAGAAAAGGTTACAGATTAAACAAAGGCCACAGGCAATGGTACACCAAAGTTAAAATCGAGAAAATCGAAAAATGATAAAGATAGTGTTTTTTGGTGAAAAAGAGTTGTTGAGAGGATTTGAAGCAAAAGGTCATGCATTGTATTCAAGGAAGAAAGATGTTCTTTGTGCAGCTGTAAGTGCTTTAACCACTCATACTGCGAAAGCTCTGAATGAAAGATTCAAAAATTTAAGGATCTATGAACAGGAAAAGGGATACATGAAACTCGAAATTTTGAATGCCGCTGATGTTCTGTCACAAGAAATGTTAAAAGCTCTCGTTGATTCACTAAGGGATCTACAAGAGCGTTTCCCTAAACATATAAGTGTGGAGGTGAAGATAGATGGCACATAAAAAAAGTGGTGGGACTGCAAGGAATGGTAGAGATAGCAATCCAAAATATCTAGGGGTAAAAGTTGGCGATGGACAGATAGTCAAAGCTGGAAATATATTGGTTAGGCAAAGAGGCACAAAGTTTTGGCCCGGTGATAATGTAGGGCTTGGAAGGGATTTTACATTGTTTGCATTGAAAGATGGAAAAGTGAAATTTCATATTAAAAAGAATAGAAAATATGTGAGTGTAATAGAAGAGATCTCAAAGGGGTGATGGTGTTGCCAACAAATCCTAAGAGATTAACTGTTATCTCTATAATGAGTGCTTTGGCAACTGTCCTAATGCTTTTCGAGATTCCGATCCCTTTCTTGCCAGGATTTAAATATGATGCGAGTGAGATAGTTGCTTTAATAACATCATTTTTACTTGGACCCTTATCAGGCATTGTTGTCATCTTGATAAAAGATTTACTTTTCTTTTTAATAAAAGGTGCAGAACCTATAGGAATAGTTATGAATCTTGCTATGGGAATTACCTTCGTGGGAATAGCAGGTTTGATATATTCTTTGAAGAAAACCAAACTCAGAGCAATAATTTCAATGATAGTGTCATCTGTTGTGACGATAATAGTCATGGATGCGTTGAATTTGATAGTTTATCCAATGTATCTCCATATTGATGTGAGTGTAATCATTAATCAATATCTACTGATGATTACTATATTCAATCTTGGTAAAACATTAATAGCTTCGATCGTAACCTTCGCTATTTACAAAAAGGTTTCTTCATTCTTTAAATTGGAAGCGTTTGAGGATGAGATTAAAACGGTCAATACCAATTGAAGGAGGTTTAGTTATGGAAAGTAAAACAAAATTTTTCAAGAAAGAAGAAGTTAATAAAAAGTGGTATCTCATAAATGCAGAAAACAAAATATTGGGACGTTTAGCATCGAAAATCGCCACTATATTACAGGGAAAGAACAAACCAGAATATTCTCCAAACAGCGACTGTGGTGATTATGTTATCGTAACCAACTGTGAAAAAATAATATTGACTGGTAAAAAATTAAAAGATAAAAAATATTACAGACATAGCGGATATCTGGGTAACCTTAAAGTTAAAACAGCCGGTGAAATCCTTGAAAAAAACCCTGAGTTTTTGATAAAACAGGCGGTTAAGGGAATGCTACCCAAAAACAAGCTCGGCAGAAGAATGTTAAAGAAATTAAAAGTTTATGCTGGACCTGAACATCCACATCAAGCACAAAAACCTGAAATTATAGATTTGTAAGAAAGGAGGATCCAAATGATAACAAATTATTATGGAACGGGAAGAAGAAAAAATGCTGTTGCAAGGGTATACCTGAGAAATGGAAATGGAAAAATTATTATAAACGGTAAGGAATACAAAGATTTGATCAACTACTTTCAAAGAAGTACTTTAATCCAGCATATAATCGAACCACTCAATGTTACAAACACAAATGGCAAGTTTGATATGATAATAAGGGTCAATGGAGGAGGTTTGAGCGGTCAGGCTGGGGCTGTCAGACTTGGAATAGCTAGGGCATTATTACAGTACAACTCTGATCTTCGTAAGACCTTGAAAGAAAAAGGAATGTTAACAAGAGATCCCCGAATGGTGGAAAGAAAAAAATATGGTTTGAAAAAAGCACGAAGAGCACCTCAGTTTTCTAAGCGTTAAATTTTTTCAAGTACATCACACGCTGTATCTATGTACAGCGTGTGATTTTTGAGGTGTTGAAATTGTTATCCAAAGAAATCATAGAATCTATTAAGTCCAAATTGAACATCGTCGATGTTATTTCGGAATATGTTGTGTTGCAGCGAGTTGGAAAAAATTTCAGAGGTCTTTGCCCTTTTCATAGTGAGAAAACTCCTTCTTTTTATGTAAGTCGAGAAAAAGGACTGTATCATTGTTTCGGATGTGGGGCATCCGGTGATGTCATAAAATTCGTTCAGGAAATCGAAGGAATAACTTTCATAGATGCAGTTAAAAAATTAGCAGATCGTGCTGGAATAAAGTTACCCGAGATATCTTCAAGTAGAAATGAGTATTATGCAAAATATGTGAAATTGTATACAAAGTTAGCAAATATATATCATAAAAACATTTTCAAGCAGAACGAACTTTTAAATTATTTGATGAACATCAGGAAGATAGAGTTAAGCATTATTAGAAAATTCAAAATCGGTTTCTGTCCGCCAAATTCAAAATCTGCTTATTTTGAAGCTAAAAACCTCGGTGTAGCAAATTCAGAATTAAGAAAATTTGGATTGGTAAATTCTAAAGGTGTTGATTTCCATAACAACAGATTGGTTTTTCCTGTTTATAACGATAAAGGTAGTGTAGTGGCGTTCGGCAGTAGAGTTGTACCAAATACTATAACAGATCTACCAAAGTATATAAATACGCCTGAAACTCCTTTTTTTTCAAAATCGAAAGAGTTTTTTTGTTCGACTAATGCTTTTGATATTGCAAAAGAGGCGAATTTTATTATTTTGGTGGAAGGGTATTTCGATGTTTTGTCTTTAAATGTTTGTGGATTTGAAAATACTGTAGCTCCTATGGGAACTTCTCTTTCTAACGATCAAATAAAAAAGATCTCGAAGATCACCAAGAACGTTATATTGTTTTTTGATTCTGATGATGCTGGAAAGAAAGCAACCATAAACATTATTCCGAAAGTAGAAGAGAATAATTTAAATATAGCAATAGTAAATTCGAGAGAATTTAAAGATGCTTCCGAAATTCTGCAAAGAAAAAATCAAGAGCATCTCAAAAAATATATAGAAAGTGCCATTGGATACGAAGAGTTTTTAGTTGAAGAGTTCTCAAAGTCCTTGAATATCAACAATCCAGCAAGTGTTGAAGCTTTTTTAGAAAAGATTCAACCCTTTGCTTTGAGAATGCTTGAAAAAAGGCCTGTGAGATATGAGAATTTGATAAAAATCATAAACTCAAAATTGGGGATAAGGGAAACAATTTCAAGAACTTTGAGAACTGTTCAACTAAAAACTCTTCGTCTCCAATATCAATTTCTATATATTTTTTGTGATGCTCTTAAGTTTTTCTTTGCAGAAATTCAGAAGCATCTTTAAATTCTCTCGAATTTACTA
>DQYP01000192.1 GCA_011043375.1 Thermotogaceae bacterium
GATTAAGTGTTTCTAAGAATCTCTGATATATAATAATCCCAAAAGTTCTTAAAGAATATGAGAACAGGAACTGATATGAGAATACCTATTATTCCTATCAGCTTTCCAAGTATCAACATTGTCACAAGTATCAAAAACCAATTTATTTTGACCTTTTCCGCTGCTATCTTGGGTGATAATATCCACATTTCCAACTGATTCGCAATTACCAAGACGAGGATGACCTTTATCAAACCAGGTATTCCTGCGTTTGAAAAACCAAGCAAGAGGGAAGGTATAGCAGTTATTATAACACCAAAGAACGGTATAAAATCAGTTATCCCAGCTAATATTCCGAGAAAACCAGCGTATGGAATCCCTGATATCAACATACCAAAGTATGTTATCAATCCAACCAAAAACGCCGTTATTAGTTGGCCTGAAACGAATAATCTTACCTCCGCATAAACTTTGTAGAAGAACGAGGATGTTTTTTCTATGTTCGAATGTGGAAACATTCTGGGAATAAGCTTCTTCATAGCTGGTTTGAGTGTACTCATATATATGGATGCAACAATCAAAAGGATCAGTGCGGTCATGAGGTTTGAGAATTGTCTGCCAATGTAATTCAGAGAATCGAGAAGAATCTTGTTGAAGAAATTTCCAGCCGTTTTTACAACAACACTTAAAATTTCTGAAGTGATGTTTTCATCTTTTGGAATCTCGATTTTGGTAAGAAATTCGTATATTTTCTTTCCTTCGTCTATGGATATGGGTACTATACTGTATATTGCATATACCATTAAACCAAAGAATGCGATTCCGGCTATCAGTACTGAAAATCTGTGTTTGATCTTGGTGAACTTTTGAATGTAATCCGCTATAACATCCACTATCAACATGAAGAAAAAGGCGATGGTTATTGCACCAATCACCTCGCCGACGTATTTCAATAGGAGTATGTAGGAAAAAAAATAGAAAAGTATCCAAAACAATGTGTAATCCTTTCTTTTAGGATTATCAATCTCTGGATTCAATGAATATCACCATCTTTTTTACAATCTTTTATGGCTCTCCCTACATGGCCATCATACTTCTCAAGGAGTTTTTGGGCAACAGCCTTGCTCGTTTGGCACTTTATCATGATTATCGCCAACTTCGGCTTCATATCGGCTTTTTGAAGATATTCTTTTGCAACCTCTTTGGATGCACCAGTTGCCTTTGAAATTATTCCAATTGCTCTTTCAACAAGCTTAGAATTCAACAACATCAAATCGACCATTAAGTTGTCATACACTTTACCAAGTCTTACCATGGCTGTTGTACTTATCATATTCAAAACAATTTTTTGAGATGTTCCAGCTTTCAATCGTGTAGAACCGGTTAAAACTTCTGGTCCCGTGTTTAGTTCAATTTTCACATCTGCCACTTTTGACATCGGAGTATCGTGATTATTGACCAAGCATATTGTCTTTGCACCGATAGATTTTGCATATTCCATTGCTGAGAGAACATAAGGAGTCCTCCCACTCGCTGAAATACCCACAACTATGTCTCTATTTGAAAAATCGTAGTTTTTTAATTCCTGAATAGCTGCCTCTTTATCATCCTCCGCAGCTTCAACTGGCTTTTTCAACGCTTCATCGCCACCCGCAATTATCGCGATGAAAACCCCCAAAGGGACACTGAACGTGGGAGGAATTTCGGCAGCATCTGCAACCGCCATTCTTCCACTTGTACCTGCACCAACATAAAAGATTCTCCCTTTGTTTTTAAGCGTTTCAACGACAACCTCAACGGCTTTTGCTATATCATTCAATGATTCCCTGATTGCTTTTATTACGCTTTCGTCTTCTTCGTTCATGAGTTTCAATATTTCGATCGTATTCATAGAATCCAAGCCTCTCGATCTTGGATTCTGGGATTCTGTACTGAGAAATTCCAAATTTTTATCCATACTTTTTCCTCCTTCGCTCATTGGTAGATTTTTCAAGCACTTGGATTTATTTTGATTCGTTCAAGACCATGAGAGCGGCTCCCACAGCTGCGCTGTGTTTAGGTTCGATCAGTTCAAATTGTTCGAATGCCTCAAAAAGAATATTCGAAAACACGGTTTTGTAATACTGAGATTTGAACAATCCTCCACTGTAGGTGATCGTTGGTTTTTCGATCATATCCAATCTTTGGGCAAGGAGTTTTATTCCTTTTGTACACCATCTTAGACCTCTTTCTATGATCTCAATTGCCACTTTATCCCCTTTGCTCGCGGCGTCTATCACTATTTTTGCAGCACCTGCAATCCTACGTTTTGAAAATTCTTGGTAATAGATATAAACGAAACTGCTTGGATCATCTATATTGAAATATTTCAATATTTCATCATAGAAGGATGGCTTTTCAATTAAACCATCTCGAAAGTGGAGGATCTTTTTGACTCCTTCCGTTGCTATCCAATATCCACCACCTTCATCGTCCAAAAGATAGCCCCATCCTCCAAATCTTTCAATCCTATCACCATTTTTTCCGTATATGATCGATCCCGTCCCATTTATCAATATAATCCCATTTCCATCCTCGGTTGCTCCCCAAAGAGCTCCGATTGCATCATTTGAAATCGCCATCTTTTCAAAATTTGCTATTTTTGAAAAGATATTTTTAAATATTTCCACATCTTTCGGTCTGCTGCTATCAACACCGCTCACACTCGCTCCTATACCTTTTACATCCTTCAAATTCACATCTACTTTTTCAAGGAGCTTGTTTATTCCCTCTTTTATTGTTTCATACACACTTTCGATACCATATAGATGATAGTTTATCCCTTTTTCCAAAGTCAGTTGTCCAATAACTTCATTATCTTCGTTGATTATTGCAAATCTCGTTGAACCTCCACCGCCATCTATACCAACGTAAAACATCTAATAACCCTCCCAAACTATTTTCTTGAGTCTTTCCTTTTAAAAACCTCATCGACACCGTTGTACATCAAAGGTTCATATGTTCTTGGCTTTCTATATGCATCACCCCAAGCTTCATTTCGTCTTTATTTTTTAATCTCATCTATATTGACGTCCTCCCAATTCCCTGGAAGAAATCTCTATCTGGGATTGGTTTTCCTGGTATTACTGCCAAACACTTTGGCAGCGATCTTCCACTCCACAGGCATTACTTCGGGCCCATCTAGTCCTAAGGTATGATCACCATTAAACTTTAATTCATTCCAATCCCATGAATGGAATAAGCTTTTTTTGCTATCTGTAAAAGTGCAACATTTAGTCTCAAACATTCTTTACTCCTTTTTAGATTATAGAGATTATATCACTGGTGGGACCTATCATACCAAATTTTCAAAGATATGAACAATTACGAGACTATTTTTAAACTTCGAGATTTTTAAGTGTTTTTGGACGAATTCAAGTGAGGTTGCGTGGGTTCTAAAAATCTGCTAAAATAATTTTAAGAGATGATTCAGGCGATGAGGCTCGCCTCGAATTTCCCTTATGGGATGATAGCCTCTACTGATCCAATCAGTAGGGGCTTTCTTTTTTGGTAAAAGGAGGTAAAAAATGGAATTTCCAAGTGTCCTTTGGCCTCGGCAGATACTTAAAATGCCAAATGAGACCTTTCAAAAATCACCCGATTTTCTTGTGGATTTGCGTCTTGAACGTGTAATAAAGGCTATCATTGGCTCAAAACGTGAGTACAACTTGGATCCATTCTATTACACACCGTTGCGTGATGTTGAAACCATCTATTATCGTCAAGAAGTGATGAAAGATCTGGAGAATGATGAACTCCTGTCACATATTCAAAACTTTGCGGAAAAGATGCTCGTTGTCCACAGATACATGAAAATGATAGAGGAACTCGATTATGAATACAACAAAAAAGGCTGGTTTCTGGAAGCTGTTTTAATGTATTGCAAAACCGTAAATGATTTGGCTTTTGATCTCAACGGGTGTGAATTAAAATCGCGTGGAATGTTGAATTTTCGCGATTATGTGAACGCTTATATCCACTCAGAAGAGTTTCAAGAAATGATACATAAAGCCACAAAGATCAAAGAGGCTCTTTCAAAGATAAAGTACTGCGTGATCATTGGACATGGAGGAAAAGTCAGCGTTAAGCGTTACAGTGGAGAATCGGATTATAGTATTGATTTAGAGAAAACATTTTCCAAATTTGAATATGGAGAAAGATGCGAAGATTACATCTTTGAAATGAGAGAAAGATACGGCATGAGCCATGTTGAAGCGAAGATTTTGGAGTTTGTGATCCGCTTGTATCCAGAGCCATTCAATATGTTGAAGCGTTTCTGTGAAACATACACATACGACAATTTCATGGATGAAGCCATTTTAACTTTTGAGAGAGAAATTCAATTCTATGTAGCATATTTAGAATTCATATCTTCGTTCAAGCGAAGTGGTCTACCTTTTTGCTACCCTGAAGTAGCAGACGATAAGTTTTTGAATGTACATGATGGTTTTGATATGGCTTTGGCGTATTCCTCGTTGGGACAAAAAAAGATAGTGTTGAACGATTTTTTTCTCAAGGATTCAGAACGTATCATTGTCGTCACTGGCCCCAATCAAGGTGGAAAAACCACCTTTGCGCGTATGTTCGGTCAAATACATTATTTTGCCAGTCTTGGCCTTCCTGTATCGGCAAGAAAAGCGCGTGTCTTTCTCTTCGATAGAATCTTCACCCATTTTGAGCGTGAAGAAGATATCCAGAACTTGCGAAGTAAATTAGAGGATGATTTAATACGAATTCATGGTATTCTCAATGCCGCGAGTTCGAAGAGCATCATCATACTGAATGAGATTTTTTCATCCACCACTTTGCACGATGGAATAGTATTGAGCAAGAAGATCATGGAAAGGATTTTAGAACTTGATTGCCTGTGTGTTTGGGTAACATTCATCGATGAGCTCTCCAAAATGGGCGATAAGGTTGTAAGCATGGTTGGCACGGTGGACTATCGGGATCCCACTGTACGAACATTCAGAATTGTCAGAAAACCTGCAAATGGCTTGGCTTACGCTATATCGTTGGCTGAAAAATACGATTTAACGTATGAGAAGATCAAGGAGCGTGTTAAAAAATGAGGGTACTTCTAATGTATCCTAATCAAGATCTTAACCTTGATCAAGATTTTCCCTTCAATTCAGATGATTTAATTCAAGATTTGGAACTGGATGTGCTCTTTCAAGCTATGTCGAAGGGAGATCAATTTCTTTTGGATGTCATCAAGCAGGTTATCCTAAGCCAAGAGCATAATTTGGAAGTCATTTATTATCGCCAGGAAGCCTTAAAAGACTGCTTGAAGAACCCAGAAATAATAAAACAAATGTATCAACTTTCGATAAAGGCAAAAGAAAACAAAACAAAGGGTTGGTTCGGTTTCTATGGTTGGAAGACACCGAGTAATGTTTTGAATGGTGCAAGGAACCTGTTGGAAATGCTTTTTGAATTGCTTGGGGAGTTGAGAGAGATAGCTGATAAACATGCCTATAAATTCAAGTCACGAGCTTTCACACGTTTTTTTGAGATGATAAAGAAAGAATTGAACGATGAATATTTTGAAATTGCCAAAAAGCACATCGAAAATCTGAGATTTCCAAATGGGATATTGCTTAAAGTTGAACTGAGAGAGGGGAATGAAGGGACGAATTACAACCTTTGCAATCCAAATTTTATCAGTAAAAATCTGGTTCAACGAATACTCAATCGAACGAAGATCTACTCTTTCAAACTTCATCCTCGTGATGAAGCTGGAGCAAAGATATTGGAAGAGTTAAAAAATCGAGGTCTTTGCAAAGCAGTTACCTCAGTTGCTTGTGCTTCAAGACACATTGAAAACTTTTTTAAGATCCTTCAGAGAGAATTGGCTTTTTATGTTAGTTGTCTTAATTTGTTTGAAACCCTCACCGAAATTGGAATATCGATATCTTTTCCATGGGTGTATGGCTTGAATGAAAATAAAAAGGAATATTCCTTCAGAGAGTTGTATGATATCAGTTTAGCGCTTACAATGAGGCAAAAGGTGGTTACCAACGATCTCAACACAAATAATAAGAGATTTTTTTGTATTACCGGAACGAATCGTGGAGGTAAAACGACATTTCTGCGTAGTGTTGGTCAAGCACAGCTGATGATGCAAGCGGGTATGTTTGTGCCTGCAGAAAACTTTTCTGCAAATATTTGTAGTGGGGTTTTCACACATTTCAGAAGGGAAGAAGATTTTACTATGAGAAGGGGAAAACTTGAGGAAGAACTGGCTCGGATGAGTGAAATTGTGGATCATATTCATCCCAATGCTCTTGTACTTTTCAACGAGTCTTTTTCGTCCACAAACGAACGGGAAGGTTCTGAAATAGCTCATCAGATCATCGATGCCCTTTTGGAAAATGATACGAAGGTTTTTTTTGTAACCCACATGTATGAACTCACTCGTTATTACTTTGAGCAGAATCGACCAGATGTTATCTTTCTACGTGCTGAGCGTTTGCCAAATGGCAGAAGAACCTTCAAAATCAAGGAAGGAATACCTTTACAAACAAGCCACAGTATCGATATCTATCGTGAAGTGTTCAAAGAGTATATGGATTTTCTTCACAGGTGAACAGAAAAACCGTACGTCTTTCCTTTGCTGTTAAAACATATGTTAGAATAATTAAAAACAACTGAAAGAAGAGAAAATAGTCGTTTTCAGGGTTTGTTTTTGCTAAATCTCGGAAGATAATCAAAGATGTTGTCGAAAAAGAGGATATTCAGCGGCAGGCAGTGTTACGAATTCTTGTGGTAAAATTAATTCAAACTCATAGATTCAAGGGAGGAAACGAAGCATGACCCTTCAAGAAATGATAAAAAGTTTGAACGATTTTTGGAGCTCTCGAGGGTGTCTTATTGAACAACCATACGATGTTGAAATGGGAGCTGGTACTTTTCATCCGTCAACAGTTTTCAGGGTTCTTGGAAAAGAACCTTGGAAAGTTGCTTTCGTTCAACCATGCAGAAGGCCAACGGATGGTAGGTATGGAGAAAATCCCAATCGTATGCAAAGGTACTTTCAATATCAGGTGATCATAAAACCATCGCCAGAAGATTCTCAGGAAATCTATCTTGAATCCTTAAAGAGTTTGGGGATAGATCCCTCAAAACACGATATAAGATTCATCGAGGATAATTGGGAATCTCCAACTCTCGGTGCTTGGGGAGTGGGGTGGGAGGTCTGGCTCGATGGTCTCGAAATAACTCAATTTACCTATTTTCAACAAATGGGAGGTTTTGACCTCAAACCGATATCGTTGGAAATAACGTATGGATTGGAAAGAATAGCCATGTATTTACAAGAGTTGGACAATGTTTACGATGTTAAATGGAATGATAATGTGAGATATGGTTATGTTTTCAAAGAGAACGAGAGGCAGTTTTCAATTTATAACTTTGAGGAGTCCGATCCAAGGGTTCTGGCAAATCTGTATGAAATATATGAGAGTGAATTCTACAGGTTGTTAGATAAAAAGCTCTATCTACCAGCATACGAACATGTACTGAAGTGTTCACACCTTTTCAATCTTCTGGATGCGAGAAATGCGATAAGTGTTATGGAAAGACAAAAATACATAGGAAGAATAAGAAAAATGTCAAGAGAATGTATCAGAATTTATATGGAAACTATATCTGGAGGAGATAGTAATGAGTAAAGATCTACTTCTTGAGATCAGAACAGAGGACCTGCCACCAAGTGAGATAGATTCCATAAAGAGTCAGCTCAAGGAGAAATTTTTAGAACATTTGAGACAACAAGAGCTGGCGTATAGTGAAATACATGCTTTTTATACCATAAGGCGATTTGGAATTATAATAAAATCACTTGTGGAGAAGCAACCAGATAGAATAGTTGAAAAACGTGGTCCTTCGAAAAACGTAGCATTTGATCAAGATGGAAAACCAACGAGGGCACTCGAAGGATTTTTGAGTTCCAACAACGCTAAACTCGATGAGATAGAAATTAAAAGTGTGAAAAACGGTGAATATGTGTTTTTAAAGAAAAAGATCGAAGGTCTTCCAACTAAGAAATTGTTGGAAGATTCCATACCAAAGATATTGAATTCCCTTAATTTCAAGAAACCAATGCGATGGGGAGATGGAAAGCATAAATTCGTTAGACCGGTGAAATCTATACTCTGTCTGTTTGGAAGTGAGGTAGTGGAGTTCGAGTTCTTAGGAATAAGATCCGGTAATCGTACAGTTGGATTGAGGTTTTTTTCTGACGCTATTGAAATAAGCTCTATAGATGAGTACTTTGATAAGCTTCGAGGTGGATTTGTCATCTGTGACCCACTTGAAAGGGTTGAAACCATAGAGAATCAAATGGATGTATTCGAGAAATCTCAGGGTGTAAAGGTCGATAGGATCGAAGCCCTGATTGATGAAATAAATAAAATTTGTGAGTATCCATTACTCGTTTCTGGGAAATTCAAAGAAGATTTTTTGAACCTCCCAGAGGAGATAATAGAGACGACTTTGAATCATCATCAAAGGGCGCTGACGGTCAGAAAAAAGGATGGTAAAATATCAAATCTCTTCATAGCCTTTCAAGATAGACCAGGGATAGAAGAGAATGTGAAAAAGGGTTATGAAACAGTTGTAAATGCACGATTAACAGACGCGGAATTTTATTATCATGAGGATCTAAAGGTACCATTAGAAGAAAGAAATGAAAAACTCAAAGGTATGATATTCCAAAAGGAATTGGGTACATTGTACGATAAAGTCAAGAGAATAGAAAATCTCTCGATTAAAATATCGAAGAGATTAGGTTTTTCGGATAAGGAATTAGCTAAAATACAAGAAGCGGCAAAACTCTCAAAGGCTGATATTGTGACAAATCTTGTATACGAATTTCCAGAGTTACAAGGCATTGCAGGGAGGATATATGCTTTGAAACAAGGTAAAGATCCAGAAATAGCGTATGCACTCGAAGATCAATATCTCCCGGGTGGTGAGGACAATAAGAATCTACCGAGGAATGTTATAGGTGCTGTAATCGGATTGGCAGACAGGATCGATACCCTCGCTGGAAATTTCTTGATAGGAAATGTACCAAGTGGTTCACGAGATCCTTTCGCCTTGAGAAGAAAGCTTTATGGGGTTATAAAGATCATAGTAGCGTTCGAGTGGGATCTACCACTTGGCGAACTGTTCGAATATTCAAAGGATCTTTTAAAAATTGAGAAGCACATCTTTCACGAGGAGATAGAAAAATTCGTGAAAGTGAGACTGGAAAACTATCTGATTGAAGAAGAAGGCATCGATGGAGATATCGCAAAAGCCGTTTTGAGACTGTGGAGAAAACCATTAAGGGCATATTTCTCTGCAAAAGCTCTTCAAAAACATAGAAAAGAAGGTACTTTGGATGATATTTTGATCGCTTTTGAGAGGCCTTTCAATATAACTAAAAATTATGGGACCTATGATTATTCTGGTACCTTGTTCAAAGAGGAGATTGAAAAGGAACTCTTCCAAAGATATATAGAAACCAAAGAAGAAGTTGAGAAACATTTGGACCATCTGAATTTCTATGATGCACTTGAGGTATTGAGGAGAATGAAATCTCATATCGATGAATACTTCGATAATGTGTTCGTCATGGTAAATCAAGAAGAAATAAAGTTGAACAGACTTGGCTTTTTAAAGACTTTGACTGAGTTATTTTTGAACTTCGGGGATTTAGATTTGATTGAAAGGAAGGAACGAAATGTTCAATGAGAAGATCGAAAAAACATTGAAAACAACGGAAATTTTTCATGGGAGAATTTTGAATCTGAGGGTTGATGAGGTTCAACTTCAAAATGGGCATACATCCACACGTGAGATCGTGGAGCATCCAGGAGCTGTGGCAATATTACCCTTGCTTGAAAATGGGGATGTTTTGTTGGTGAAACAATACAGAAAACCCATTGAGGAATTCTTGCTTGAAGTGCCAGCTGGAAAATTAGAACCGAACGAAGAACCTCTTGAATGCGCTAAGCGTGAATTAGAGGAAGAAACAGGATATAGAGCTAAAGAATGGAAATATTTAGGCTATATATACACAACTCCAGGATTTTCTAACGAGAAGATACATCTTTATCTCGCAAAAGATCTGGAGCAAACGTTCCAGAATACTGATGAAGATGAGTTTATAGAAGTTATCAGACTTTCTGAGAAAGAGGTACTCGACTTGATAAGAGAAGGTGAAATCGTTGACTCAAAAACCATATGTATATTTTTGAGAAAGAGTCTATTAAAGCTTTGAATCCAAGATGTCGATAATTATTCAGGGAGGAGTTAACTGTGATCAAAATTATAAGTGATGGTTTGGTGAAAGAATATTCTGAGAGTGAATATGATACCTTTGGAGATCTCTGGAGAGTGATTGAACCGAAGAATAGAGTGTTGGTTGAATTGAAAGTAAATGAAAAGGAAGTTCCAATAAATAGAATCGAGGAGCTGTTTGATGTGAAGCTCGAAGGGAATGAGGTTGTTGAAATAAAGACAAAGCCTATCTATGAAGCAACCATAGATTTGATAGATGAAGCTCTTGGCTATGTAGCGAGAATAGAAGAGAGACTGCCTGAGCTTTCAAATAAGATAATTATAGGACAAATCAATGAGGCTATGAATGATTTAAAACATGTTATCGATGGTATAGTTGCTCTTGAAGACATGAGAAAATCGATCTCACAAATAGTTGATATAAAGGTATTTGAGTCAGAAAGCAGTGTTGATAAATTCAAAAAATCCCTTGCTATTTTGAACAAAATAAACGAATCTTTGTCGGAGCAGAATTTTACAGATTTAGTTGAGGATATAGATACAGGATTACCAAAAGTCTTTGAATTTTACAAATCGTTCTTAAAAGAAGCCAAAATGGTACTAATAAATAAGAAGGGGTGAGAGTCAATGAAACAGTATCAAAATGTGTACATGGAAAATCAAATTATGACCGCAAGCCCTGCAAAATTGATAGCGTTACTCTATGATGGGGCAGTGGATTTCATAGAAAAAGCAAAGGAAAATATAAAGGCAAAAGATTATATCAGTGCCAATGAAAACATAAAAAAGGCTCAAGATATAATAATGGAGTTGAATTTATCCTTGGATATTGAACGCGGTGGAGAAATTGCAAAAAACTTGAGAAGTTTGTATAATTATTTTTACAGAAGGTTGCTGGAAGCCAACGTAAAGAAAGATACAAACATATTGGAGGAAGTGAAGGAATTCATAAAAGATTTATCCGATGTTTGGAAAGAAGCCATGAAGAGAGAAGGAAAGAATCTCTCCAAGCTTTCAGTCCCGAGTAACAGTACCTTCACAGTGAGCGGTTGAGAGTGTATCTAATATTTATGTGGGGGTATTCTCGTGTATGATAAAGTTTTAAAACTGTCAGAGTGTAACCTCGTGTCTTTCATCAATCTTGTGAATGAAATCTTCAAAGACTATGTGGTACCTATAAAGTGGGATATAATGAATTTTGAGTATGATGTGCGCGAAAATTCTCTCTCTTTAGATGATTCTTTTGTATTCTTCAAAGTCGATGAACCAATAGGGTTCATTTTGATGGGAATGAGAAACGACATCGCAAGGATAGATGCGATGGGAGTTATCAAGGAAGCAAGAGGAACTGGTCTTGCAAATTATATCCTTGAATATGCTTTTGAGCACTTAAAATGGAAGAACATAAGTAAGATAATATTGGAAGTAGCGAATAGCGACAAGAGAGCCGTAAGATTTTATCTTAAAAATGGATTCAAACATTTCAGATATTTGAGGTCATTCATTTTGTCAATGAAAGATAGCAACGGTATCGTAGATTCCAAACCAAAGTATGAGTTTAAAAGATCTGATAACAAAGAAATTCATGAGCTTGCGCTTGAGGCTAAGTATCTTTTCGAAAGGAAGCCAAATTGGCAACGAGAGCCTATTACCCTACTGCTTGCAGAGGATAGATACAACAACGAATTGATAATAGAAAAGGGTAAAGTGATAGGATATGTGGTTTGGGGTTCCGTCTCTTCCGAATTTTCCTTCATCGTTGATTTTTCCCCCACCAAGCGAAAGAAAAATTCAACGGATCTGCTTTTGAATATACTGAGACATATTTACAACGAATCAAAATCGGAAAATGTTCAAATAATGAATGTTCCTGAAGATGATCCAATACATATCGCAGCAAAGAATTTGGGGTTTTCCGTTTTCATCACCCAGGACGAAATGGAAA
Organism: Thermotogaceae bacterium; assembly: GCA_011043375.1. Classification (GTDB taxonomy): domain Bacteria; phylum Thermotogota; class Thermotogae; order B21-G9; family HyVt-16; genus HyVt-16. The sequence continues at coordinate 12,254 of DQYP01000192.1, forward strand.
GGAAGATACATTAAAAAGGACCAATCTTAGATTGGCCCCTTTTTATTTACATGGTGCCGAGGGCGGGAGTCGAACCCGCATGGGGTCTAAACCCCGGTGGATTTTGAGTCCACTGCGTCTGCCAATTCCGCCACCTCGGCTCGTTGAAATTATAATAGTCTTAAATCTTCTTGTCAAGAGGTCTATAAAGAAAAATCGATATCAAGGGGGATAGTTTCTTAAAATGTTGAGTAAGATTTTGAAATTTGTCGTTATTGGCAATGTAATATCGGTTAAAACTCATAGGTTGAAAGTCCCATTTCTAAAGCAGGATCACCCATTTGCTTGTGTAGCCGAAGGCAATGTGGGGACGGAATTAAAGCTTTTTGATCTGTTTTTCGATTCCTTGGATAGGGAAAATCGTTTTTCGAACTCATTGTTCATCGAAAATCTTAGAAAGTGTGAAATAGTAATTGGAAGCAATATACGTAGTGATTACTACAGAAATTTGACAACCTGTGAAGGTCTCTTTAGATTATCTGCACTTGGTTTCATTAGAAATTGCTTCGATAAGAATGAATTTGAAAGGTTGATCCAAGAGAGTTTCTCTTTAGTTCTGATGACTCATGGCTCTCCAGTAGCGTTGATAAGCGGGCTTTTAATTGCTTCGTCTGTTTCTTACATTCTTAGAAATGGAGATTTGAAACATCTTCAAAATTTTTTAGTTGAGAATATCCTGAACCATAGATTTTTGAAGGATTTCTTGAATGAAAGATTTGATGGTGAGAATGAAAAAGAATATATTTTCAAGGACCTCAATGATGTTATACGAAATGCGATTTTACATTTGAAAAACAGTTTAGAAGTTAAGAATAACGATATTGAGGAAATACTGATGTATTTGAAAGAGAACAAATGCGTGATATCGAATTTTACTTGTGCTTTGAATATACTACCTCTATTGAATGATTATTTACAAATGGCAGAGTATATACTTTCAAATTTCTACGTAACCGAATTTTTTTCAACATTTCTGAGTCTTCTATATGGCATAGTGAATACTGAAGACAACAATATAGCCATATTTGATGAACCACTCGAAAAAAACGAACAACTGAAGGATTTTCTGAATGGGTTGAATAAAAAGATGGACTCCTTGGTTTCATCGAATTGATCGCTTCACTGTAGTTTCATGCTATACTGAATTAAAATGTACACTTTTTCAATCCAGTCAAAGAGACGATAATTTAAATTTAAAGGAGGTATCAACTTGAAAATGGGTAATTTTTTGAAGGGTTCTCAAAGGTTGATAGATGATTTGGAGAAAGGCAATGTGATACTCTCAACAAAAGGAAAGTATGAAAGGGCAAATGGAATGACCATTGGTTGGGGATTCTTCGGAATAATGTGGAACGAAGAGTACTTCATAGCTGCGGTGAGGCCCAATAGATTCACTTGGAGGCTCATACATGATTCAAAGCGATTCACACTGAATTTCTTGGATGAAAGATACAGAGAAGCCATTGACTATTTTGGAACGACGAGCGGCTACGATGAAGATAAATTCGCAAAAGGTTTATTGACCCTTGAAACCCTTGAGGGATTCACAGCACCAATAAAAGAAGCTCATACAGTTGTCGAATGCAAGGTTGTTTTCGCCAACAATATAGAACCATTTGGTTTGCCACAAGATTACATAGACAATTTTTATACTGACAACGCCTTTCACACCATGTTGTATGGGAAAATTGAGAATATTCTAAAAAGGTGATCTTAAGATATTGTGATCCATTTCTTATTCGCTTCTATTATTTCATCCAACAGTTGTTTGGCTTGTTTACCCCTCGGACCAAGGGGATGTGTTAGTAATGCCTGTAGGGCTTTTTCTCTTGAAGATTCTATATGAGCCTCTATTGTAAGTCTCTCAAAATTCTTAATGGTGTGTATAAGTCCTATGGTCAACTTTGCGGCTTCTCCTAAGTATATCGAAGCTGTACCTGATTTTTTTACCAAAACGGGAATTTCGAGGACATAGTCGCCGGGAAGGTTCGATATCGCTCCATTGTTTTTGACGTTCAAGATGTGTATCCCTCTGTTGCCAATGTGGAGATCTCTTATTAACTCAACGGCTGCAGTTGAGTACAGTGCTCCCCCTCTTTTACTCAATTGAACAGGTTTTTCTTTTAATTCTTTGTTAGAATATATTTCCAAGAGTTCCTTTTCGAGCTTTTTAACGACTTCTCCCCGAGTACCTTCACTTTTCTCAGCTTTTATCTCTTCTTCAAACATTTCAGGAGTCATATAGTAATATCGCATATAGGGGTTGAGAATCATTCTCAAAGATTTTAAAATTTCGGCATCCAATCCTTCGGACGGTATGTTCTCTGGTTTATAAACTTCCTCTAAGACTTTATCCGTCTCGTCTATTCCATCGACTTCCACCTTTTCCACCCAAGATAAGTGATTCAGTCCGTAATATTTCAAAAAGACTTTATCCCTTGAAACTTTGAATTTTTCCGCTATGGCGTTTACGATGTTTATCGGCACATTACATAATCCTATCGCTTTTTCATACCCCAAATAGTTTAATATGAATTCACTCATCATTCCAGATGGATTGGTGAAATTTATAACGAAGGCATTTGGTGCAACACATTCAATCAAGTTTATGTATTTTTCGACGATCGGAAAAGCCCTTAACGCACTTGCAAATCCTCCTACTCCGGTCGTTTCTTGGCCAATCAAACCGTATTTAAGTGGTATCTTTTCATCTCTTATTCTTCCATCCAATCCACCGGGTCTGAACTGCTGTATAACGAAATCTGCATCCCACAGTGCCTTTTTTTCATCGTATGTCCAAAGCAATTTGAATGGTCTTCCGGATTTTTCAAGCATTCTGTCACACAATTCCGAAACCGTTTCGAACTTTTCGCTGGCTTCAGGTATATCAAGCAAGACCACCAAATCTATGTCCAATTCTTTTGAATATTTTATTAATCCTTCCATTAGTTCAGGAGTGTATGTACTTCCACCACCAATGATACTTATCTTCACGATATTACCCCTTTCTGTTTTTGATATTCTAAGTATCCTTCGATTATTTTCCTTTCGACATTCTTCATTCCAAGATTCTCCGCAGCGAGCATCAAAGCGCCAACCACGGGATCGTGATCTGGATATATCAACTCAACATCATATTTACTTTTTAGAGCATTCTCCAGCATATTAGTTAATGATTTATATCTTGCTTTTAGAACGGAGCCTTCTAAAACGAGTTTAAAGGGTTCACCTTCATCAAATAGAGATTTATACAGAATATCAATCGTTTTCAATATCTCCTTTGCTGCTTCCCAAACTATCTCAAGTGCAACTCCGTCAAATTCCTCAGCACATTCAAATAGAGTCTTTATAATTCCAATGGCTTTCTGTCTCAGATCGTTTTTCCCTTCAAAATCGTAATATTCGTATTCTATTAAATCTAAGAGACTATCAACATTCAAAAAATTCCTCAATTTGTTGTACAAAATAGTTGGAAATCCCCTTTCGTCCTTTCCACGCTGTGCAGCACTAATTGCCTTTGATGCGAGTGAATATCCTCCCAACCAATCCCCTAAAAGTCCCCAAAATCCCCCTATTCTTTTCCACTCATTTTTCTTATTCATTCCAAACGCTACACTTCCAGTTCCAAGTGTGACCAAAATTCCAACACCATCCACAGTTCCAGATTTCAAAGCTATCCATCCATCATTATGAAAATCGTAAGCCTTCAATCCCAGTTCTTTTAGAAATCCATCTATTATTTCGAAATCTTTAGGTCTATCCGCACCAGCGATCCCAAAGTACACAAAATCTATTTCAGATAGATTCATGTTGAATGGTTCTATCAACCTATTTAAAAGCTCTTCGAATCTCTCTTTGGCCTTTTTCACTCCAATCGACTGAAAATTGGAACCACCAACATTCACTACATTCAACACCTCAAGATTACCGTTCATTAATGCACCTTTTGTTTTAGTTCCACCACCATCTATTCCAGCAAAAAGCACATTACCACCCCTGATCTTTGGAATACATATAGAATTATATTCAAAAAGTCTAGACTTTTCCAAAAATTTAGGTACCAAGATAAAAAAAGGTGAAATTAAGTTGGAGGAAATGTATTCAAGAGTTTGTTACCTCGATTTTTCATACTTTAAAAACATCACATGGTAAAATCTCACGAAATATCTCGGTCTTTTTCAAAACTTAAAAGGGGAGTGTTGGTGGATGGATTTTGAAAAAACTGTTACCTTGACCGATTCAGGTGCGATCTTGAAAATCCGGGGATGGCGGAAGACAGTTTTGTCTCTTCAACATTTCATTGCGATGTTCGGAGCAACCGTTTTAGTTCCACTTCTTACAGGCCTTGACCCTCTCGTTTCCCTCTTCACCGCTGGTATCGGCACTTTAATCTTCCATTTTGTAACTGGTTTTTCGGTTCCAGTCTTTCTTGGTTCGAGTTTCGCATTCATAGCTCCCATTTTGTTAGTTAAAGAACAGTTTGGTGATCTTTCATATGCGACCGGTGGAATAGTTATAGCAGGATTGGTTTACTTGTTGTTCTCGGTTCTTGTAAAAGCCATCGGACTCGAGAAAGTCAACAAAGTTTTCCC
>DQYP01000067.1 GCA_011043375.1 Thermotogaceae bacterium
ATCAACAGGTCTTGATTCAGGATTAGCAGACCAGTTGAATTTCCATTTTCCATTTAAGGAGATGTAATTTGGCCAGTATTCCCACTCGAGATTAAATGGATTCAATCTTGGTATGAAGGTGCAATGTGCTGGTTTTTTGCTCTTTCCCAGAATCTTCGGGTCCTCTAAATCTTTTAAATGACTCATAATCAAACACTTCTCCTTTCAAATTTGGTTCTGTTAATCAGAAATCAAATTCGTAATTTCAATAGATTCTTTCCTTCAAAATTATATCAAAATATCGTTGAAAGAAACCATGTTAAAATAAATGATATAATAGGAAATCTCAAAGGGAGCGATTATGATTTAATAATGTTTGGTATTGTGAGTTTCATACAACAAACTATTGGGATTGATCCGATCAATCAAGTAAAAATTCTGAAATCTTTGATTACAGTAATAGTCATAATAATTTTACGAACAATAATACTGAGAATAATTTTCAGCAAGACTACAGATGTAAAAAAGCGGTACTTCTTCGGAAAAAGTACTATCTATTTGGGTGTGATAATAGGAAGTTTAATAATTCTTAGAATATGGTTCGAGGGATTTGGATCACTTGGTACATTTTTGGGACTTCTCTCTGCAGGAATTGCCATAGCTTCAAGAGATATTATAATGGACTTCTTTGGATGGATATTCGTGGTGATAAAGAGACCATTTAAAATTGGTGATAGAATCCAGATAGGGGAAATACGCGGTGATGTCATAGATATGAGCATATTGCAATTTACGTTGCTTGAAATAGGTAATTGGGTAAACGCTGAACAGAACACTGGAAGAATTATCTACGTTCCGAATTCCATGGTCTTCAACAATCCAATTGCAAATTACGTTGCAGGATTCAAGTATATCTGGAATGAAATTCCCGTTTTGATAACCTTTGAAAGCAATTGGAAAAAAGCAAAAGAAATCTTACTTAAGGTCGCACAAAAACACGCAGAACATCTGACTGAAGATGTTAAAAAACAGATTATAGAAGCAAGTAAGAAATATATGATATTCTATTCAAAATTGACTCCCACAGTTTATACAAGTGTTGAAGACAGTGGAGTACTTTTAACAATAAGGTATCTTTGTAAACCAAAAAGGCGAAGAATTACAGAGCAAGCTATTTGGGAGGATATCTTAGAGGAGTTTTCCAAATGTAACGATATAGATTTTGCTTACCCAACAAGAAGATATTTCAACAACGTGTTAGAGGGAAAGATTAAAAACATAAATATCGAAAATCGAAATTCAGAGTCAGGGGGAGAGGATAATGGAATGTAAAAGATTGAGTACAGATATTGATTTTGAACAATTTGCTGAGGTATCTTCGTTTTCTTTTGGTATCAAACTCGATTTCAATAAAAAGATCATTGAGCTGATACGAAAAGCGGAAGGAAGAGGAAAACTCTCCGCATTCGGAGTCTTTGAACAGGATAAACTGGTTAGTGCTCTCATCATTTTCAACTTCGATATGCACTTTAGAAATAGTATTTTACCAATGGGCGGGATTGCCTTTGTTTGTTCAAGGCCTGAATATAGAGGTCAAGGGTACATAAGGTATCTTTTGAATAAAGCTATTGAGATAATGAACACCAATGGACAAGTAGTGTCCACGTTGTATCCTTTTAGCATAAATTTCTACCGAAAATATGGCTGGGAGCTCTTTGAAACTGCCAGATTTGTTAAAATCTCAGCGAGTTCGATAATGGATTACGATATTAAGGACTACGAATTCGAAATACTTAAATCTGCTGACGAAGAATCTATACGTTTTTACAATGAACTTGTTAATTACAAATATAATTTAACTTTGCGAGATGATTGGGTATGGAACAACTGGATACTGAAGAGTTTCAATGTTGGTAATTTGAGAGAGTCTGAGATAGCCAGGCAATTAATAAAAGTGGTAAAGGACGATAAAATAGTAGCCTTGATGCCATTTGTTTTTTACAAAGATAGTGAGGGTAAAGATAGAATAAGAGTGGAGCATATAGCGACTAAGGATAAGAATAATATCAAAGTTTGCTTGAATTTTTTGAAAAAATTGTCCCATCAATTTTCAGAGTTTGATATCTTTCTCCCCATGGATCTCAATATCAATATTTTCTTGAAAGAGCGTACATTAAAGCACGAAATCAAGGAACTTGCAATGTTGAGAGTTGTGAACTTAGAAAAACTATCAGGTCTGCAAATCGGAAGTGATGATTTTTCATTAGTGATCAAGGTTATTGATAAAAACGCACCTTGGAATAATGGTGTTTTTGAAATTGATTGTAGTAACAATGTTTTGAATGTACTCAAAAGTGGTAAACAGCCTCAGCTCGAGATGGACATCAAAGCAGTTGCTTTGGTTTTCTCTGGTTTTTTATCTTTGAAAGATGCAATAAACCTGAAATTGGTGAAAAAACACACAGATATCGTCGTCACTGAAAACATTCTCCCAAGTGAGACAACTTTTATGGTGGATTTCTTTTAAATATCGATAAAGGAGCGATATATTTGAAAACGAAGAGGAAATATGAAAACTTGAAGGAAAGACTTGAAAATATGAGAAAAGTAGCTGTTGCCTTTTCTGGAGGAGTTGACAGTACTTTTCTGCTCAGAGTTTGTAGGGATACACTTGGAAAAGAGAATGTTATTGCTGTGACTGTGAAATCTCCTATAAGGTTTGAAAAGGACTTAGAGAATGTGAAACAGTTGGCGAGTGATATGGGAGTAAGATTGATAGAAGTGGAAGTTGATGAACTATCTGATGAGAGGTTCACAAAGAACGATGAACTAAGGTGTTATTATTGCAAATCGATAGATTTTTCAAAAATAAAAGAGGTTGCCAACATTCATGGTTTTGAAGTCGTAGTCGATGGAACGAATTACGATGATGTACGGTCAGATTACCGCCCTGGCATTCGCGCTTTAAGGGAATTGGGAATCATCAGTCCTTTGAGAGACAGTGAGCTGACCAAAGATGAAATCAGGAGACTTTCAAAGGAGTTAGAATTGCCAACTTGGAATCGTCCACCGATTGGTTGTTGTTTAGCCACCAGGTTTAGATATGGGTTACAGATTACAAATGAAAAGATAGAAAAATTGAGAAAAATAGAAAATTATCTGGAAAAATTCGAGTTAACTTTGGATCGTGCAAGATACCATGATCAGAACACCATAAGAATAGAAGTTCTACCGGATGAAATGAATGTAATATTGGAAAATAGGGTAGATATAGTTAACTTCATAAAAAAACAGGGGTTCAAGTATGTCTCATTGGATCTTGAGGGTTATAGAACTGGAAGTATGAATGAAGAAATAGGAGGTTCAAAAAAATGAACGATCTAAAAGAAATTTTATTGAGGGTTAAAAACAATGAAATAACAGTGAATGAGGCCGAAAAGCTTATAAAAAATCTTAAAGACCCAGGGTACGAAGATCTCGGATATGCTAAAGTTGATCATCATCGTGAAAAACGTCGTGGATTTCCCGAAGTAGTATTTTGCCAAGGAAAAACTCCAGAACAAGTTGTTGAGATAGTAAAAACTTTGCTAAAGCATCATAAGAATATTCTTGCAACTCGGGCTGATGATAAAATATTCAAAAAAGTTAGTGACAAATTCAAAGATGCGCGATATAACAAAATTGCGAAAACAATAATCATAGAGAAAGAACCTCTTCCAAAAGTCGGAAAGATATTGATCGTAAGTGCTGGCACTTCTGATTTACCGGTTGTAGAAGAGGTTAAGGAAAGCGCCAGTTTAATGGGAAACAACGTTGAAGTACTTGTAGACGTTGGTGTAGCAGGTATCCACAGATTATTCGGTAATTTAGACAAGCTCGAAAGTGCAAGAGTGATAGTAGTCGTTGCTGGTATGGATGGTGCTCTTCCAAGCGTGGTGGCTGGCCTTGTCGATAAACCAGTGATAGCGGTACCAACCAGCGTAGGATATGGTGCAAACTTCAATGGATTAGCTCCTTTGCTAACCATGTTGAATAATTGTTCCGGTGGCATCGGTGTTGTGAACATCAACAATGGCTTTGGTGCGGCTCATTTGGCATCATTGATAAACAGGTTAGAATCAATAGAAAAATAAAGAGAGGTGATACCGATGAAGAAAGTATTGTCTTTGTCAATCTTGATTGTAATGCTTTCAGTTACAATTTTCACCGCTACAAAACAAAAATTGTATATCTACAATTGGTCGGATTATATACCACAGGAAGTGATTGAAAAGTTTGAAAAATTGTATAACTGCAAGGTAATATACGATACGTATGATTCGAATGAAACCATGTATGCAAAACTGAAAGCCGGTGCCAGGGGATACGATATAGCTTTTCCATCTGGTGATTACACTCAGATAATGATAAAAGAAGGAATGGTTGTGCCCCTTGATAAATCTAAAATTCCAAATTTCAAGTACATAGATCCAGAAGTGTTGAAAAAGATAGATTATGATCCCGGAAACAAATACAGTGTGCCGTATCAAATGGGTTCAACCGGAATCGCTGTGAACACCAAATATCTCAAGGATTACCCGAGATCATGGAAAATATTTGAAATGAAGGAAATCAAAGGTAAAGCAACACTCTTAGATGATATGCGAGAAGTGTTTGGAGCAGCCCTAAAATACCTGGGGTATTCTGTTAACACCACAAACATGGAGGAATTGGAAGAAGCGAAGAACGTGATCTTGAAGTGGAAAGAGAATATAGCGAAGTTCGACAATGAATTGTTCGCGAAAGGGGTTATCTCCGGCGAATTTTGGATTGTCCATGGATACGGGGAAAACATATTTTATGAAGCTACCGAAGAAGAGGCTAAGAATATAGATTTTTTCATCCCGAAAGAGGGTGGAACACTATGGATCGACAACATGGTTATCCTAAAAGGTGCAAGAAATGTCGATTTAGCTTACAAATTCATCGATTTCATTTTAGAGCCTGAAATAGCAGCCGAAATATCCGATTATCTTCTATTACCGTGTATCATTGTTCCAGCTAGAGATTTTATTAAAGAGAAAAGGATCTACACAATCGAAGAGTTGAAAAATTGTGAAATGATAAAGGATCTTGGAAAGAATTTGAGAATTTACAATGAACTCTGGAATGAAATCAGATTCGGGATGTGGTGAAAAACATCGAAAATTAGGTGAGGAGTTTTTCCTCACCTTTTTTATTTCCAGAACCTTTTAAAAAATGATTGAGTAAGCTTCCAAGCATGTAGCCTATACCAATACCTTCCACACTCCTCAAAGTACTCAACCAAAGTGGAGCTCTTATGTGACAGAAAGTATTGACTGTGCTTACTATTCCTACACTGCCGATAACTGGAACAAGAAATGAATACCTCTTTAAGAGTTTTCGATGTCCAAAAACATAAACAAAGAGGAATGGATAACCTATCAATTCTTTGAATCGCGGTCTGGTTAAGAATATCTTCTCCAAGAAATCCCTGAATCTTCTTTCAAAATTCAAAGCCAAGGATGTGTTACCACTCCTCAGTATATAATAAAAGGCACCTAAAATGACTATAATTGCTATCAACAGATCTACTCTGCTTAGCTTGGTTTTGATCACTTTGTTCTCGGGGTCCAAAAGTTCTTTTAACATCACAAGACCAGGAAGGGTTATTAAGGAGAGCTTTACTCCCCTAAATAAAAATATTTGGTTGAGAAACACGGCTTCAGATAACATCGAATTTACAATGTATCCAACTAAAATCGCTAAGAATGGGTAAAGAAACAACCTCCCAATAGATGTTTTTATCTTTCTATTGATTGTTGCAAATGCTGCTACGGGTCCAATTATCCCCACGTAACTTGCGAGTAATGTGAAATGAGAATTCGTTGAGATGTTCCACAAAAAGGTGAAAATATAAATCAAAGTAAAAAGGGGACTGTAGGAAAGAAACAGCAAAAAACCACAGATTATAGCAATGTGAACGGAGAACCCAATCCTTCTGTATCCAACCAATCTTAGATCCGTAGTTGCATACCTTGAAAGTTTTTCCAGTATCAATTCAACATATTTCTGATAACTGATACCGAACTTTTCTGGTGGTGGGGTGATGTAAAGTAAATCTATGCTTCTTTCCAATACCGCCCTTTTCCATCTGCTCAATGCCATCTGTAAATCTAAATTGAGACTTTCGTATTCTTTGTCCTTTATTCTATGAACCCTGAAAATCAAATCCTTTCTCCTTCTGTTTTTAGCCACCCAATTCAGAAATCCAGTTGAATCATCGAACTCCATTATTCCCAAGACTACTTTGTTTTTGTCGAGAAGTTCAGTGAACTCCCTCACATCGATTTTCGGTGGTTTTCCTAAAAAGAATATTCGAGTGCCGGGAAATTTGTTTAAGAACGTTTTCAACTTTTTATAATCCTCTTTCTCGAAGTTGAAAACAAAAATATCTCCCTTTTTTGGTTTCTCATCATCTAACTTTTTCACCAACACGAGCTTTTGAAGGATTTCAGCACTAAAATCCTTCATGTAACTGTTCGGAATACCTACGACCACTCTGAGATTTTGGATATCCGTTCGATACCTCTCTGTAAAATGAAAAATGATCAAAAGGACCCCAAAGAAGATCAAAAGTTTCAAAGCGACTTTTTCGATTTTCTCACGTTTGATATAAAAATCAGATCTCTTTGATTTCATTTTCCTCTCCTGAAAAGCGGCGAAACAAAATCAGTGACTATATGAATGAAATAGCTCGAAGCAGCCATTATTGCAAGAAAAATAGCATCCTCGACCTCAAATTGGAAAAGCGCTAAGCTCCCAAATACAACCCCACCATATAAAAGAGCTGCAAGAGGTGAATGTAAGAATCCCCTGTGTTTGACGCTTTTACTGAACAACCAGCCACTCATGAATCCAATTAACACTGCCATGTACATCGCGATCGTCTCTATGATGAGTACAATTGATTCGTGAAAAACGAAATTTCCCAACAAATATTTCTTTAATAGATAATATACCAGACACACTACACCGGGAATGATGAAAAGGTTTCTAACAACTCTATGTATGAGAGAACTCTGTATATCAACATCTGGTAAAATCGTACCGATACCATATATGAATATACTGATCGCGATGTCTTTCATATTGAAGAAGTTCACATAATCTGATCCGATGAAATTGAAAATGAGATTCCACACCAAAAAAATCGCTGGATAAAATAACAAACCTATCGTGAAATGTGTCTGATGATTTGGCATCGTTTCCTCCAAGACATTCAGGATATTACTATCAGTTTTTGCCCAGTTTCAACGTTATCACCTTTTTTAGCAAGGACCTCCTTTACAACACCATCATACTCGGATATCAAAGAATTCTCCATTTTCATAGCTTCCAAGACAAGTAGAGTTTGCCCAGCAGAAACTTTATCACCTGGTTTCACGTTAACACTTATTATTACACCAGACATTGGAGCAGTGACAATTTTTAAAGCTTCATTATTGTGTTCTTCAGATGTTTCAATCTCTTGAACCGTTTTCGGCGCTTCAAGATTCGCTTTTAAACCTTTTGAAGGTGATTGCACGGAAACTGGAGGTTCCGATTTTCTCGGGATGGATTCAATACCAGACGCTTGTGACATTGGTTGAATTTCTGAATATTCTTGTACATTTCCTTCAGAAACCTCAGATAACTCTTCAACTTCAACCTCAAATATCTTCCCATTTATTTTCACTCTGAATTTTTTTACCATTTCCGTTTAACACCCCTCAACCTTTTTTCTTTATTCCAAGTGTTCCAATATACCACCGCTTTTTTGGTTTTCCAATCGTTCTTTTCACGTTTCAACCGCTTTATACTTTTTATTTTGATACTCTCTTTTTTCAATCCCTGAATCTCCATATAGGCCACCACAGCTGCTATAACCGCAGCGTACTCAAGATTCTCGATTGATTCGACGACCTCTACTTCAGATCTTGTTGGAATAACGGGTTCCAAACGTTTAATTTTTGGAGTGGTTTTTTCAACATTTTCACGATGAAAAATCTTGGTTTGAACAAGCATTACTATGTATAGAACCCCTAATCCCAAAAAGACAATGACAATTCCTGTCAAACTTATGGCCCATACCCCCACACTCATCACTACTCCTATCATAGTGGTATATTCCCGTGCTTCTTATTGGGACGTCCTTCATTTTTGGTGATTGACAACTCTAAGGATTTACAAACGAAGTCACGCGTTTCTCTGGGATCAATGACTTTATCCACATATCCTCTGGAAGCAGCTATATATGGATTGGCAAATTGCGCTTTGTATTCTTCTATCCTTCTTTTTCTGATTTCTTCTTTATTGGTTGCACTCTCTATTTCTTTTCTAAATATTATATTGGCAGCTCCCTCCGGCCCCATGACGGCAATCTCAGCAAGAGGCCATGCCGCCACAAAATCAGTCCCTAAATGTTTACTTCCCATCGCTATGTATGCTCCACCGTAAGCTTTCCTCAAGATAACGGTTATTTTCGGCACAGACGCTTCACTGTATGCATACAATAGTTTTGCACCGTGTCTAATGATACCACCATGTTCTTGGGTAACCCCCGGCAAATATCCAGGAGTATCAACAAAGGTCAGAATTGGTATGTTAAAACTATCCAAAAATCTTATGAACCTGGCGGCTTTATCAGAGGAATCTATATCCAATACTCCAGCCAGGTATGAAGGCTGATTTGCCACCACACCAACTACCATGCCACAGATTCTCGCAAAACCAGTTACTATATTTTTGGCAAAGTATTCGTGAACTTCGAAGAAACTGTTCTTATCAACAACCAAATTTATCACATCTTTCACATTATATGGCTTATTAGGTTCAGTTGGAACGATATTCAATATTTCATCAGACATGCTGGTTTCGTATGTCCCATCTATGAATGGAGGATCATCTGAGTTGTTAGAAGGCAGGTAAGATAAAAGTGCTCTCACTTTTTCCATGGCCTTTATATCATCAGATGCTATAAAATGCGCAACACCACTTTTTTGATTGTGAACCATAGCACTTCCCAATTCTTCCTGAGTTATATCCTCCCCAGTCACCGCTTTTATAACCTGAGGCCCAGTTATGAACATCTTTGAAATTTTATCGACCATTATTATGAAATCAGTTATTGCTGGAGAGTACACTGCACCTCCTGCGCATGGACCAGCTATTACTGTTATTTGAGGTATCACCCCGGATGCCAATGTATTCCTATAAAAGATCTCACCATATCCATAAAGTGAATCCACACCCTCTTGTATTCTGGCACCTCCAGAATCGTTTATCCCCACAACAGGGATTCCCATTTTCATAGCTACATCCAAAAGTTTCACGATTTTTTTTGCATGCATTTCACCAAGAGAACCACCCATAACGGTAAAATCTTGAGAAAAAACGGCAATGTATCTCCCATCTACCTTACCAATACCTGTAACAACACCATCAGCAGGTAATTCGACTTTATCCAATCCAAAATAGTTATTTCGGTGTTTAACGAACTCATCTATCTCCATGAAACTTCCTTCATCTAACAGATACTGAAGCCTTTCACGTGAAGTCAATTTGCCGCTTTTGTGTTGTCTTTCTATCTTCTCTTTTCCACCACCGAGTTTTATCTTTTCGCGCTGTTCATGGAAATCTCTGAGTATCTCATGGATGTCCCTCTTGCCCATCTTATTCACTCCTTTGCTTCGTTATCTTCTACCAACTCTATCAACACTCCTCCTGTACTTTTGGGATGAAGAAAGGCAACCCTTTTTCCCTCAGCTCCTCTTTCTATACCTGATACGACTTTGAACCCACTTTTTTCACAATTCTTCACTACTTTTTCGATATCATCAACATAAAAAGCTATATGATGGACTCCCTCTCCCCTTTTTTCCAAGAATTTTGAGACTTCGGAGTTATCTGAAATCGGCTCCAGAAATTCCAATTTACTATCACCGATATTCAAAAAGCAAACTTTCAAACCTCTGTCTTTCAATTCCTCAACGTTTGAAATTTTCAAACCGAGTATATCCCTGTAAAGTCTCAGCTTATCATCGATAGATTTAACGGCAATTCCAATGTGATCGATCTTTTTGGTATTCAAGCCCATCATCCCTCCATTCGTTGATCAATCTTTCTTTCAAAAAAGTTTCTGCCTCCCTCAATGTTCTAAATTCAGGTATGTTCTTGGAATTAACGAGCTCTTCAAGCTTTTCTATCACAAACAACTCTGCTTGTTTCAACACGGCTTTTTTCCGTTTTTCAAACAAATCACCATTTTTTAACAACACACTCCATAGGTTATCAATAGTTTCACATAAATCAGCTACTCCATTTCCCGATATTCCAGACACCTTCACAAGCGTTTTTCTATTGTCAAGAACCGGTTGAGAACTCAACAAGTTGAAAAACTTTTCGTATTCTGGTGTATCAGATTTGTTAATGGCATAAATATCAGCAACTTCCAGTATCCCTGCTTTCAAAAATTGGATATCATCTCCATTACCAGGCGATAAAACCAATATCAAGATATCGACAAAAAAACTCAAATCTATCTCAGACTGACCTGTTCCAACACTCTCAATAAAAATATAATCGAAATCAAAGATCTCCAAAACTCTTGCCATGTTCCAAATTGAGGGACTTATACCACTTTTGGTGTTCCCAGAGACACTTCGAATAAAGATCTTTTCATCCAGGTAATGTTTTTGCATCCTTATTCTATCACCAAAGAACGTTCCTCCACTCAAAGGACTCTTTGGATCAACGGCAAGAACCGCTACACTCTTATCTTTTTTTCTTAAGCATTCTATAATAGCACTTATCAAAGTGCTTTTTCCACTTCCAGGACTGCCAGTAAAGCCGACAATCCTGGATAACTTATTTTCATTTTTTGTTCCAATTTTCTCTAATTCCTCAGGATTCCTTTCAATTCGAGTTATCAACTTCGATAATTTCCTAATCTTTTCTTCCACTTGTAGCCACTTCTTTTATTTTTTCTACTATTAGTTTCAAAGGAGAACCCGGTCCGAATACTTCTCGAATTCCCATTGTTTTCAGTTTCTTTGCATCATCCGAAGGAATTATTCCTCCAACAAAAACAGGTATATCTTGAATTCCTTGTTCTTTCATGAGATTCAGCAATTTTTTACAGATACTCATATGTGCTCCAGAGAGTATCGAGAGGCCTATCACATCGACATCCTCTTGGATTGCAGTAGCTACTATTTGCTCTGGAGTCTGTCTTAATCCGGTGTAGATTACTTCCATTCCCGCATCTCTGAGGGCTCTTGCTACCACTTTCGCTCCTCTATCATGACCATCCAATCCGGGTTTGGCTATTAGAACTCTTACTTTCTTCAATCTCAACCCTCCGATTTCTCTACGTGTTTTTCTTGTGTTTCCTTTTTCTTAGTGTCTAAAAATCGCGATTTTATTTCCAAAAATCCAAGGGATATTACTGTGGTTAACAATCCAGTTATCGAAGCATCCGCACCGACACTTCTCACGAATAAGCCTATCAAAAAGAACAGGAAACCAATCGCCGCCGCAATCCACATGAAAGTCCATATAACCTTATCTAAATCGACTTGCATCTTTCTACCCCCTTTAACATGTTTTTCTCTTTTCAATCAATATCATTTAAGCCCAATTTGGCAAAATGATGTAACTCTGCTTCAATAAAGCCATCAATTTCGCCATCCAACACGACTTCACCGTTCGAGGTTTCATATCCCGTTCGATGATCTTTCACCAAAGTGTACGGATGAAAAACATACGATCTGATCTGATTACCCCAGCCTATCTCCTTCAATTCCCCTTGTATTTTCTGCCTTTCCTTTATTCTCTTTTCTAACTCCAACTCATACAGCCTAGCCTTCAATATTTTCAAAGCCGTAGCTTTATTTTGAAGCTGTGATCTTTCATTTTGACATGTGACAACTATTCCTGTTGGAATATGAGTTATTCTAACGGCTGAATCCGTTCTGTTGACATGTTGGCCTCCATGCCCCGATGCTCTAAAAGTGTCTATTCTCAAATCATCAGGTTTTATCTCTATTTCTATATCATCCTCAAGTTCTGGTAAAACATTTACAGAAGCGAATGATGTATGCCTCCTCTTCGAAGCATCGAAGGGGGATATTCTTACAAGTCTATGAATACCCTTTTCGTATTTCAAGTATCCATAAGCGTAATCTCCCCTGATATGAATTGTCGCACTCTTTATCCCAGCTTCTTCACCTGGCTGCAGTTCAACGACATCCGTTTCAAATCCCTTTTTCTCAGCCCATCTGACATACATTCTGAACAACATCTGTGCCCAATCCTGAGATTCGGTACCCCCAGCTCCTGGATGAATCGACAGATATGCATTATTCTGATCATACTTTCCATTGAGAAGCAATAAAAGTTCAGTGGAAGCTATTTTTTTCTCAAGTCCAGGCAAAACGTTTTCGATATGTTCAACCATATCCTCATCTTCATCTGCAAATTCAACAGCCACTTTTAGATCTTCAATCATCTTCTCTATATCGTTCAATTCTTCCAATCTTTTTCTGATTCTCTGTGTCTTTTTGTTAATCTCACTTGCATTTTTGGGATCATTCCAAAAATTAGGGTTCGACATCTCTCTTTCAAGCTCTTCGAGCTCCTTCGCGAGTTTCTCTCTATCGATCAATTTCAATAACTTCTCGAACCTTTCTTCGAGTTCCTCTATCTTCACTTTCTGTTCGTAACTCAACAAAATTATCACCTCTTCACTTTGAATCGTTTAGAACTCGTGTTTTTTCTTCTTTCAAGTTTCCTTTTTTCGCGTCTATTGAACGTTTGAAACTCCTCATGAACCATATTCAACGAACTGAGCTCGCTTTTTGCTTTTTCTTCAGCCTTCTCCCTATCGAATCTCACAAGTCGCAGGATGATAGCACCTATATCGTCGTATATATTGTCTATCATCTCTTGAAATAGATCATAAGTTTCCCTTTTGAATTCTATCACAGGATCTTTGTTGCCATAAGCTCTCAATCCTACAGAGTTTTTAACATGTTCTACTTGTTCCAGATGTTTTCGCCATCTCTCATCAATGACACGTAAAATGAGTAATTTCACGACTTTTAAGAAGTCTTCCTCACCTATTTCCTCTTTCTTAGCTTTGTAAGCATCCCACAACAACTTCAAAAGGTATTCCCTGAGTTCTTTCGCGTTCTTGAATTCTCTCTTTCCATCGAGTGATGAAATCACAGATGGTGGAAACATACCGAAAGAGGTCTTCAATCCCTCAAAATCCCATTCCTTAGATTCAGGACAATACGTTTCTAAACGTCTATCAACGATATCCTCATATATCTCTCGGATGTGTTCTTCAATGTTGTCTTCAGAAAGTACCCAATTTCTATGTTCGTATATCGCGTTTCGCTGTTTGTCGAGCACAGAGTCTAATTCTAATAATCTCTTTCTTATTGCAAAGTGAATACCTTCAACCTTTTTTTGGGCGTTTTCTATCAAATGTGTCAATATGTTATGTTCTATAGGTTGACCTCTATCTATCTTGAGTGTATCCATCAGACCCTTAATCTTCTCACCACCAAATAATCTCAAAAGATCATCTTCAAGTGAGAGATAAAAACGTGTCTCTCCTGGATCACCTTGTCTACCCGACCTACCTCTAAGCTGGTTATCTATTCTCCTGCTCTCATGTCTCTCAGTACCAATAACGTACAATCCACCAAGTTCTTTCACCCCTGGACCCAATTTTATATCCGTACCTCTTCCTGCCATATTCGTGGCTATCGTAACGGCTCCCCTTTGACCCGCTTTTGCAATTATCATCGCTTCCTTTTCATGATACTTTGCATTGAGTACTTCGTGGGGAATTTCCTTCTTTCTCAACATGGCACTCAAAAGTTCACTTTTCTCTATAGAAGTTGTTCCCACCAAAATGGGTTGACCTTTTTTGTATCTTTCTTCTATATCTTCCACAACAGCTTCAAATTTTTCTTTCTGTGTTCTATAAATGACATCATTATGGTCAATCCTTATCACTGGTTTGTTAGTTGGAACGACCACAACGTCCATGCTGTATATTTGCTGAAATTCCTCTTCTTCTGTTTTAGCAGTACCAGTCATACCCGCGAGTTTTTTGTACATTCTGAAGTAATTCTGAAAGGTGATAGTGGCATAAGTTATAGATTCTTCTCTGATTTTTACTCCCTCTTTAGCTTCTATTGCCTGATGTAATCCCTCACTGTAACGTCTTCCAGGGAGCAAACGTCCTGTGAACTCATCTACGATAACTACTTCTCCTTCGGGTGTGACTATGTAATCTACATCCCTTTTGAAAAAGTGCAGCGCCTTCAAAGCATTCAACATGTGATAAAGATAATCGATATTCGATGGATCGTAGAGATTGTCTATTCCAAGAAGTTTTTCAACTTTTGTTATTCCCTCATCGGTTAAAGATATCGTCTTCTCCTTCTCATCCATCACAAAGTCTTTGTCCTTTACCATTCGCCTCGCATAAGCAGCGAACTGTTTATACAGTTTGGATGAATCTTTCGAAGGACCGGAAATTATCAAAGGTGTCCTGGCTTCATCGATCAATATGCTATCAACTTCATCTACTATCGCGTAGTTATGACCACGCTGTACTCTATCCTTTAGATCATAGACTAAATTATCTCGCAGATAATCGAATCCAAATTCGTTATTGGTGCCATATGTTACATCCGCAAGATAAGCTTCCCTTCTACTAATTGGAACAAGCTTTACTTTGAACATCTCCAACGCTTCCAGATCTCTTTCCTCATCGGATATCAAATCAGTCAACTTGTCCTTGGGCCAAATACTTTTGTTCTCTTTAATTGCTTTTTCAAAAAGTTCTTCATTCTCCCAAACCACTTCATAAGAGGTATTCAATGAATTTATAACCCCAACTTTCAATCCTAAAAACAGATAAATCGGTCCCATCCAAAGCGCATCTCTACGAGCAAGATAATCATTTACGGTCACAAGATGAACTCCTTCACCAGTTAATGCATTCAAGTATATGCTGAGTGTAGCCACTAACGTTTTACCTTCCCCTGTTTTCATCTCCGCTACATTTCCTTCGTGAAGCACCATTCCACCGATCAACTGTACATCGAAATGTCTCATACCTATGGTACGTTTCGAAACCTCTCGCACAACTGCAAAGGCCTCAGGAAGTATATCATCCAAAGTCTCTCCGTTTTTTAATCGTTGCTTGAACTCAGCACTTTTGGAAGCCAATTCTTCATTGGTCAATTTTGAAAAACGTTCCTCGAACGAATTGATAATTTGCACTATTTTTTTGTACTTTTTTATGTAACGCTTATTTTTATCGAAAATTTTACCCAATATTCCCATATTATGCACCTCTCATTTTATGAAAAGAATGTCTATCAACTTATTTGAGTATATTCCTCTTTGATAAAAGAGGGTATGTTTTACGTTCTGATTCAGAAGATCATCAAATACATCATTCAAATCGATTATTTTTTCGAAGAAAGGAGTCTCAACTCCAAATCTTCTAAAATTATAATAGATATGATTCGAATCGTATTTATTTCCCGTTTCAACCCTTATTGCAACACTTACAGGGTCAACATTCTTGGTAGCTATCATGTACCAATTTCCAAATGCAATGTCCCACTCACCGAGATAACTGTAAAGCTTCACACCATGGTTGTTCTTTACAAACAACCCTGGTATTCCTTTAGTTACTTTCTTCATTATTTCTTTCCCATCGCCTTTCAAAAACAGTATCACTCTCTTTTCATCCTCATCCTTAATATCAACAGATATTAATACCCTACCTATCAAGTCTGAAAAATCTTCTATCAAATTCAAGATATCCCTTTTTATTCCGAATCTGTCCAATTCTCTTTCCATCGTTTTTTTATCACGCGGATCCATTACCACAGAATAACCGAATAACACAGGGAGGTTCAGCAACTCGGAAAAATAGTGATATTGTTTATCTATTTCACGCTCTATTTTAAAAATTACCATGTCGTTGATAACTTTTCCATACAAAGTAGCAATTTGATCTCCGAATTTTAGTTCTCCATACGCAAATATATTATCATCTAATTTTCTTAAAATAACATTCGATCTTTGAATGTACTCTTTTACATTAGACTTATCATTGTTTCTATTGGTTATGAATACGAATTCATTAAATTCGATTGGATTATAAGATCCATTTAAAAGTTTCATTAATATTCCTCGCTGTGTTTTGGCATCATCACGACTCTGACACTTGAAAATCAATGCAAAAGTCTCTTTTTCTTTTGAAAGCATTTCTAAAATTCCGAAAATATATTCTGCTGGATTTGATAAAAACTGATGAAAATCGAATCTCAAAACCATTTTTCCAAAGATCACAATATCATCGTCTAAAAGTAATCCGAGTTTTTCCGTTCTCATTCCTTTCTCCATAGCAACTGTTGAAAAAGATGAGATAACGAGTTCATCTAAATTGTTAAAAAGTTCCTTGAAAGTTATGTTCTTTTCAAGTAGCGCCTTGGAAGATCTGAAATTTTTAATGCCTACACTGTAAGAATATGATTGAGCAAGTGCAATATTAATTATAATTACGACAAATAAGAGAAGAATTAGAAATCCTTTGTTTCTCATTTTCGGTGTTCACCTTCTTTCATTAAGATCCGATGGGCATCAAGAACGATTTTTTCTATGTCATTTTTTTCAATTAAACTATGTGTTAGAG